>JABAYQ010000028.1 GCA_018608925.1 Cryomorphaceae bacterium
GGAGGATTTACATATTCTCACGCCGTACGAACAGCTATATGGACAGCTCAAGGTATGGAGATTCCAGGTTTGTCTAAAAGAGATATTCAAGAATTAAATGACTTTGTACAGAACGATCCTGAGCTTAGAGTATTTGCCAATGAATTAATTAAGATACAAAAAGGTAAACCTTATCCAAAACCAGGTAAAGACTGGCTAGGTGGTAATATTACTAGTGATATCATAAACGATATTAACAAAGTTAACCGAGCTGAGTACCAGCAAGAATGGAGAGAAAATGTAGACATTATATTTTCTGAAGATAACATGAACAAAATGGAGGCTGCGTATGGAACTAGATGGCGTGAAGCTATGGAAGATTCTCTTCGTAGAATGAAGTCAGGTAGTAACAGACCGCCAGGAGGCAATAGATCCACAGACGCCATACTAGATTGGTTGAACAACTCTGTTGGTGCTGTAATGTTCTTAAATACAAAATCTGCATTGCTACAAACTATATCTGCGGTAAACTTCATAAACTGGGGTGATAATAATATAGTGAAAGCAGGTGCAGCTTTTGCAAATCAAAAACAATACTGGTCTGACTTTATGACTCTTATGAATTCCGACTACTTAGTTGAACGTAGAAACGGTCTTAAGATTAACGTAAGTGAATCTGAAATTGCAGATGCAGTTAGAGATTCAGGCAACAAACCTAAAGCGGCTATAGCGTTTTTACTTAGCAAAGGTTTTGTAATGACTAGATTTGCGGATAGCTTTGCTATAGCGGCTGGTGGTTCTACTTTTTATAGAAACAGAGTAAAATCTTTAGTAGCTAAAGGCATGGAGCAAAAAGCCGCTGAAGCGCAAGCTTTTGAAGATTTTAGACAGATAGCAGAAGAAAGTCAGCAGTCTAGTAATCCAAATAGAATTAGTGCGCAGCAAGCGTCAGCTGCTGGTCGTGTTATATTAGCTTGGGCGAATTTTCCAATGCAGAGTGCTCGTATACAAAAAAGAGCTGGTCAAGATCTTATAAATGGTCGTGGAGACTGGAGAACAAATGTGTCTAAGATAGTTTACTACGGTGCTATTCAGAATTTAATATTTAACTCCTTGCAACAAGCAGTGTTTGCTTTGGGGTTCGGTGAAGATGACGAAGATAAAGATGCTAAAAAAAATGATAAGGTTTCTAGAATAGCAAACGGTATGATTGATTCGCAGCTTAAAGGATTAGGTATTGGCGGCGCGGCTGTTTTGGCTCTTAAAAGTACCTTGATGGAATTAGGTAAGCAGTATGCTAAGAAAAGACCTGAGTATGACGAAGCTGTATTTGATTTATTAAACTTCTCTCCACCGCTTGGATCTAAGGTTCAAAAAATAAGAGGTGGTCTTAGAAGCTTTAGCTGGAATATGAAAGACATGAAGGAGAAAGGTTTTAGCTTAGATAATCCAGCTTATTTAGCAGGTGCTCAAGTAGTGACTGGTCTTACTAATGTACCTCTTGATAGAATAGCAAAGAAAATAAACAATGTAAGAGGCATAGTCAATGAACAATCTGCGCTTTGGCAGAAAGTTGCTTTAGGTCTTGGTTGGTCCACTTGGGATTTAGGTCTTGGTTATTACGGAGGTTTTGATGCAGCTAAAGTTTTAACTGCTGAAGAAGAGAAAGTCAAAGAAATTGATAACATGAAGAAATTAACTAAAACTAAAGAGCAAGTTGATATGCTATTAGATTTAGGTTTGTCTAAGCAAGAAGTAAAAGCTTTAGGTAAAGAACAAAACAGAGTTGAAAAGATAATAGAATTACAAAATGCAGAAGCTGAACCTAAAAAAGAAGCTGAAGTTAAAGAAGAGATAAAAGAAGAAACTAAACCCACACCAGTTGCAAAACCTAAACCAACTCCGAAGCCTAAAGTAAAAACCGTAAGTGCAGAAGCTAGACTTAGAAGACAGTTTGATTCTATTAAAGATGAAAACAAACCTGATCAAGTAAAAACATTACTTAAGTTTGGACTATCTAAAAAAGAAATACGAGCTTTGAAATATGAAAAAAACAGAGTGGAAAAAATACTAGAACTTATGAAAAAATAAACAATGAGCATATCAGACATTAAACTTTACGCTATGAACGCTGGCGCGTTAGGGGTTACAACATTTACAAAGCTTGAAATGGGGCTAAAAATATTTTTACTTATGGTAACCATAGGGTATACAATTCACAAATGGATTGAACTTAAAAAAGAAAAAGATGAATAAACAATCACCGTTTCAAATTAAAGAAGCAGCTTACGAAAAGCAGAATAGAAAGATGCGTAAGGATTATACATCTGAAACAGGTAAGAAATTAGGATCAAGACAAACCTCAGGCACAGGAAAACGTAGAGTTTCATTTGCATGTAGATTTGCAGGTATGGCAGGCGCTATGAAAGATGCTAAAGGAGAACCAACAAAGAAAGCTATGGCTTTAAAAAAATGGGGCTTTGGTAGCGTTGCAGCTGCTAAAAGTTTTTGTAGTAAAAATAAATCTAAAAAATAAATATGAGATCAAATTCACCATTCAGACAAGATAAATGCGCAACAGGTTGGGCTAAAATGAAAGAAGGTTACCTTAAGAAAAAAGGTGGTGCAGAAGAGTATAAAAAAGAGAAAACAGAATATCATTGCAATGAGAGTACTGATTACAAGGTTAAACTAAAGTCTACAGACGACGCTGAGCAACCAACTTTTATTAAAGAAAAGAAAACTTCAATGGCTGAACAAAAGCAGCAAAGTAAGTAATGAAAAACGTTGACAAGGTTATTGTTCATTGTACAGCAACTCCTGAAGGTAGACATACCACTGTAGAAGATGTAAGAAGATGGCATTTAGATAGAGGTTGGTCTGATATTGGATATCATTTCTTAGTTTATTTAGATGGCACAGTGCATGAGGGAAGATCCTTAAATACACAAGGTGCTCATTGTAAAGGTCAAAATAAAAACTCTATCGGTATTGCTTATGTAGGCGGTATCGATAAGGTTAATTTCAAACCTAAAGACACAAGAACTGAAGAGCAAAAAGAAGCTTTGGTAGATATGCTAGAGTTTTTTAAAATAGCGCATCCAGAGGCTGTAATATACGGTCATAGAGACTTCGCTAGTAAAGCGTGTCCTAGTTTTGACGCTAAAAAAGAATACAATAACATAACTAACATGTGGAAATAATGGCAAAATTAAAAAAAGGAAGATTAGAAGAGATAGTGAAGGAGCTAGCTGGCGCTTCTAAAATGCACTTAAAGCAGTCAAAAGAAATTGATAAGCATATCGATGATATGGGTTCACCTCTTGATTTAAAACTTTCAGCGGGTTGCAAAGCAGCTGCTAAAAAGAAATTCGATGTATATCCATCTGCTTATGCAAATATGTGGGCTTCAAAGCAACAGAAAAAAGGTAAGTGCTAATGGCTTTTTCAATAGACCCTCCTTTTTTAAAAGGAACTAAAGGTGGTGGAACTAGTAAAGTATGCTTGCCTAAAGCTAAAATCGCTAGTATGAGTGCTGAAGAAAAACAAAAAGTTATAAATGCCAAGAAGTCCGCTGCGGCTAAAGGTAAATACAAAAGATCTAGTAAGAGTAATGTCACTGGCACAGCTAGCAAAAACCTAAAAGACTGGGTGAAGCAAGACTGGAGACAAGTCGGTGATCCTAGTAAAAAATGTGGAGAAAAATAAAAAAGGAACAAGATAAATAGGCGTACCATACCTAATAGTTCCTGTAACCAGAAAGGGCCCTCATAACGAGAGCCCTTTTTTGATTTTACCCATCACAAGCCAAACAATCTTCACTCATTGCTGTGGCTGCAATATCACCTCGCAGAACACTCTCTGTTCGAGTGTAGTACAAGGTTTTAACACCTTTCTTCCAAGCTTCAAAGTGAACTTTATTAAGCCACTTAGGTGTTGCTTCAGAAGGAAAAGCTAAATTTAAACTAAC
>JABAYQ010000036.1 GCA_018608925.1 Cryomorphaceae bacterium
AAATACTAACTTTGCTTTTGCCTTGAAATAATAAATCAACTTCTAAGCTGACGTTTGGAGAATTATTTAAGAGGATTTCATTGTCTTGCCACGACCAATCTAACCATAGAACTTCTTTATCTTGAGCAAATAAAGAACTCAAAATTAGTAGTTGAAAAAAAATAAAATATAATCTAATATTCACGACGTAAAAGTAATAATTAAAAACTGAAAGGGGGTATAAAAGCCTACTGAGCTTTATACGTTACCAAACTAAAAACGATACAATTGAAGAATTATTTTTAACATGAGAAACTTATTTATCGTAACAATAGAAATAATTTTTTATTTTTGTAGACACTAACACAATCTGAACTTATGTTTAAGAAGTTATTCATTTTAGTATTTATTACATCTTTTGCTTTTGTAAATGATGCTAAAGCACAAGACCCGGCTTTCAGTCAGTTTTTTGCAAATCCCTTATATTTAAACCCTGCGTTGGCTGGTTCGGACATTTGTCCTAGAATAAGCTTAAACCATAGAAACCAATGGCCTGGGATTGGCAAGACATATGTTACATATAGTGCGTCTTACGATCAATACGTCGACAAACTAGGTGGAGGTATAGGATTCGCAATAGCTAAAGATGTAGCTGGTGCTGGCGATTTAAACACGACACATATTAGCGCAAGCTATTCTTACAGACTAAGGGTTAACAAAAAACTTACTATAAACGCAGGTTTTGAAGGAGCATACAGACAATTAGGTGTGGACTGGAGCGGATTAACTTTTGGCGATCAAATTGATCCTATTCAAGGATTTATATATCCTACAAACGAAGATATTGTAAATTATGATGCGAGTAATAATTTTGCTGATTTCGCAGCTGGATTCATGGCTTTCGGTAAAGCAAACAATAATGTAGATTATTACTTTGGTTTTGCATCTCATCACATAACTAGACCTGATCAAGGGTTTATTACTGAGTCTAGATTACCAATGAAGATTACTGCTAATGTTGGAGCAGCGATTCCCTTAAATCAATTTGGAACATATAGAACAACTTCTAAATCTAGATCTAAGAAAGCAGCCGTTTTATCTCCTAACATATTATTTCAAAAACAACAAGACTTCACACAAATCAATTATGGGGTTTATGTTGCTAAAGGACCTATTGTTGGAGGCTTATGGTTAAGACAAAGTACACAAAATGTTGACTCTTTTATCATCTTGTTAGGATTAGAACAAGATACATGGAAAGTTGGTTACAGTTATGATGTTACTGTTTCTGACTTAAACAATAGTAATACACAAGGAGCTCACGAGTTCTCTTTCGCTTACAGACTTCCATGCCGATCAAGAGGCCAGTCGTTTGAAACAATAAATTGCCCTAACTTTTAGTTTTATAAACTTAAGAATATATAATTATGAATAATAACTTCATTTTACTTTTAGTCGCTCTAACCTTTATTGGCTGTAAGACTGAAAAATCTAAACTAACCGGATGGAACTATAACGATCCTAAACACGGTGGCTTCGAGGTAAACTCAAACTTTATCGAACAACAAACTCCTTCAGGAATGAAATTTGTTGAAGGTGGAACTTTTACTATGGGAAGAGTTGAACAAGACGTAAGATACGACTGGAATAACATCCCTAAAACAGTTACTGTTTCTTCATTTTACATGGATGAAACTGAGGTTAGAAATGTTGATTACGTTGAATACTTATTCTGGATTGAAAGAATATATGGTTCTAATTATGACAACGGGTCTTATCCAGAAATATATTGGAAAGCACTTCCGGACACTAATGTATGGAGAGATAAGCTTTCTTTCAACGAACCATATGTAGATCATTACCTAAGACACCCTGCTTATCAAAACTATCCTGTTGTTGGAGTTAGTTGGGAACAAGCAGTAGATTTTTGTGCTTGGAGAACAGACAGGGTAAATGAAAGAATTTTAATAGACAACGGATATCTTTGGGATGATCCAGAACAAGTTGATGAGGACGTATTTAATACTGATGCATACCTTAAAGGACAATACGAAGGAAATACAAGAAGAAGTTTATCAAACCTAAAACTAGGTGTTCATGCTTACGACAAGAAAGCAGGAAGAGATAAAAGCGCAATAAGAACAGTTCAGGAAATAGATGGTATTTTAATGCCAAAGTTTAGATTACCTACTGAAGCAGAATGGGAATACGCAGCATTATCTTTAGTTGGAAACTCGGATGAAGAAACAATTGATCAAAGAAGATTGTATCCTTGGGATGGTGATGGTGTAAGAAACCCATCATCTAAAAATAAAGGGGAAATTGTTGCAAATTTCAAGAGAGGTAGAGGAGACAATATGGGAGTTGCCGGTAAACTAAACGATAATGGAGATTTAACTGCTCCAGTTCATACGTATTGGCCAAATGATTTTGGCTTGTACAATATGGGTGGAAACGTATCGGAATGGGTAATGGATGTTTACAGACCATTATCGGACCAGAACGCAGTTGACAACAACCCTTTTAGAGGAAATGTTTACGAAACATACGAAAGAGATGAAGAGCAGTTTTTAGTTGAAAAAGATAGCCTTGGTAATCTTATTAAAAGAAAAGTAACTGTTGAAGACAATATTGACAGAAGAAACTACAGTCAATCAGACAACATCAACTTTAAAGATGGTGACTTCGATTCTAGGCTAAGTACTAGCGATTGGTTAAACGACGGAACTAGCAACACAACTAACGAATTATATGAACTAGATAAAACATCTCTAGTCTCAGACCAAACAAGAGTATACAAAGGAGGTTCTTGGAACGATAGAGCTTACTGGATGGTTCCTGGAACTAGAAGATTCTTAGACCAAAAACAATCTACTAAAACGATTGGATTTAGATGTGCTATGGATAGATTAGGAACTCCTTCCAGCAATCTTAAAGAAAACCAACGAAATCCTGTTGATTGGGACTCGAAAAGTGGAAAGTAAAATTACAAAGCCTCAATTTATTTGAGGCTTTTTTTTATTATGAAAATAAATCAACTACATACCATATATCTTAATTCTTCTGGAATCTGTACGGATACCCGAACATTAAAAAAGGATTGTATTTTCTTTGCATTAACAGGAGAAAACTTCAACGGCAACGAATACGCATCAAA
This sequence comes from Cryomorphaceae bacterium, assembly GCA_018608925.1. Classification (GTDB taxonomy): domain Bacteria; phylum Bacteroidota; class Bacteroidia; order Flavobacteriales; family UBA7312; genus JABAYQ01. The sequence goes on from JABAYQ010000036.1 coordinate 3,137, forward strand.
AGCCATAGAACTAGGTGCTTCAAACGTAGTTATAGACGATTTAAGCTATAAAAAAGACGAAAGATATATAGTGGTAGATAATGTGCTGAAAAGCTTACAGTCTCTTGCTAGCTACCATCGAAGTAAACTTAAGTGCCCAGTAATAGGAATAACAGGCACTAATGGAAAAACAACAACCAAAGAATTGATGCATTGCGTGCTAAGCTCAAAGTTTAGGACTGTATGCACTAAAGGTAATCTTAATAACGATATTGGAGTTCCGTTAACCATTCTATCTAGCCCCTTAGATACAGAAATGCTTATCGTAGAAATGGGAGCAAATCACATTCGAGAAATTAATACTCTATGTGAAATGGCACAAATAGATTATGGCCTTATAACAAACATAGGAAAAGCACACTTAGAAGGATTTGGTAGTTACGAAAACATAATAAAAACTAAAAACGAACTTTATCAATTCATTCAAAAGAAAAACAAAAAAGTCTTTGTAAATAAAAAAGACAAACTATTAGTTGAGCTTTCTGAAAAGATTGACAGAGTATTTTACACCGACTTCAAAATCACTAATAATGAAGATAGTTTAGCTTCTGTATCTATAAATAACAAAGAAGTTAAAACAAAACTAATTGGCTCGTACAACACAAGCAATATTATAGCTGCTTATACTATCGCATCGTACTTCGGGGTAGACGAAAAAAGTATAGTAGAGTCCTTACAAAATTATACTCCTAGCAATAATCGTTCGGAACTTAAAATAACGGACTCTAAAAACACACTTATTTTAGATGCATACAATGCTAACCCAACAA
>JABAYQ010000115.1 GCA_018608925.1 Cryomorphaceae bacterium
AACTAACACCCACATCGTCTAATAACTGAACCGGAATTTCTTCAACTTCAAAACCATATAATGGAGAATACTCTTTAAGATGCTCAAAAGATCCTTCTCTATTCCTGCCAAAATGATGGTCATACCCTATAACTAGTTTATGAGTCTTAAACTGACTAACTAAAATATCTCTTACGAATTGGATGGATGTCATTCTAGAAAAATCAACAGTAAAAGGATGAATAATTAAATGCTGAACACCTGCATTTTTAAGTAATTCAATTTTTTCTTCAATGGTATTTATAAGCTGCAAGCCATGATCATCAGGAAACAGAACCATTCTGGGATGAGGAGAAAAGGTAAGAATAACCGACTCGCCATTGCTAGAATCGGCAATTTTAGTAAGTCTATCAATAATTTTTCGATGGCCAAAATGAACTCCGTCAAAAGTTCCGGTTGTAATTATTGGTCGATCTACTCCTGTAAACTCGCTTATGTTAGAATATATTTTCAATATTTGTAATATTGTTAAAACCTTGTTCAAAAATAGTGATTAATTTATTTATCAAATGATTGTTACAAACTAAATAAATCACTTATTTTTGCAGCGAATTAAGGCAATTTAAGCCCAAAATACTGTTAAACTAACAAGCATAAGATAATGTCAAATAGCATTGGTAAAATCTCTCAAATCATCGGACCTGTTGTCGATGTAAATTTTGAAAACAGTGAAGCAGGACTTCCTGATATTTACGATTCATTAGAAATCACAAAAGCAGATGGAACTAAACTAGTTTTAGAATGTCAGCAACACGTTGGGGAAGACACAGTTCGTGCCATCTCAATGGATTCTACTGATGGACTAAAAAGAGGCGTTGAAGTAGTTGCTACAGGCTCACCAATCATGATGCCAATAGGAGAACACATTAAAGGAAGGGTTTTTAATGTTATTGGTGAATCTATTGATGGAATGGAAAACCTAGACCGTAGTCAAGGACTTCCAATTCACAGAGATGCACCAAAATTTGAAGACTTATCTACTTCTTCTGAAATCTTATTTACTGGTATTAAAGTAATTGATCTTATCGAACCTTATGCAAAAGGTGGTAAAATTGGTCTATTTGGTGGTGCTGGTGTTGGTAAAACAGTACTTATTCAAGAATTAATTAACAACATTGCTAAAGGACACGGTGGTTTGTCTGTATTTGCAGGTGTTGGTGAGCGTACTCGTGAAGGGAACGACTTATTAAGAGAAATGCTTGAATCAGAAATTATTAACTATGGTCCGGATTTCTTACATTCAATGGAAGAAGGCGGATGGGACCTTTCAAAGGTTGACCACTCTAAATTAGCAGAATCTAAAGCTTCTTTCGTATTTGGTCAGATGAATGAACCTCCAGGGGCAAGAGCTCGTGTAGCTCTTTCAGGACTAACACTTGCGGAATACTTCCGTGATGGTGACGGAAAAGGAAAAGGAAAAGATGTATTGTTTTTCGTAGATAACATTTTCAGATTTACACAAGCTGGTTCTGAAGTATCTGCACTACTTGGTAGAATGCCATCTGCAGTAGGTTACCAACCTACACTTGCTACCGAAATGGGAACAATGCAAGAGAGAATTACTTCTACTAAAAACGGTTCTATTACTTCAGTACAGGCAGTATACGTACCTGCGGATGATTTAACTGACCCTGCTCCAGCTACAACATTTGCTCACTTAGATGCAACAACAGTACTTTCTAGAAAGATTGCAGAACTTGGTATTTACCCTGCAGTAGACCCTCTAGATTCTACATCTAGAATTCTTACTCCGGACATCGTAGGTGCAGAACACTACAAGTGTGCTCAAGACGTAAAAATGCTTTTACAGCGCTATAAAGAATTACAAGATATTATTGCAATTCTTGGAATGGAAGAATTATCCGACGAAGATAAATTAGCCGTTTCAAGAGCAAGACGTGTACAACGTTTCTTATCACAACCTTTCCACGTAGCAGAACAGTTTACTGGTCTTAAAGGTGTGTTAGTAGATATTCAAGATACTATTAAAGGATTTAACATGATTATGGATGGTGAATTAGATCACTTACCAGAAGCTGCCTTTAACTTAGTTGGTGCTATCGAAGAAGCTATTGAAAAAGGTGAAAAAATGTTGGCAGAAGCTAAATAATTGGAACTTATGTTACTAGAAATTATCACTCCAGAAGAAAAAATATTTGAAGGCGAAGTTAGTTCTGTTCAATTCCCAGGATCAGATGGTAAGTTTGAGGTACTTAACAGCCACGCCCCAATTATTTCTTCACTAGTTAAAGGAGACATTAGAGTTATTGACACTGATAACAATAGCTCAAACTACCCTATTAATGGTGGTGTTATTGAAATGCAAAATAATAAAATAATTGTTTTAGCAGACTAAGAGAAAAACCAATTCATATATAAAAAAGGGCAGTCTAATTTAGACTGCCTTTTTTTTTTGTGTGAAAATAATAGATAAATAAAACAACAATAATTTAAGTTTCAAAAAAAAATTGAAAATATTATGGTAAATTAGCTACACTTAAAACATAAAACTATGAAAAAACTAATAACAATACTTATTGTTTATGCTTTTTTTGCATATTCATCAAAAGCCCAAAACGCACAACAATTAGTTCGAATTCAATCATTTTCATCTCAAAGTTTGCTAGATAATATTACCGGAACAGCAAGTGAAGGGATGTTAGCCTACCGATCTGATGAAGACAAACTTTATTTTTTTAATGGGAGTAGCTGGCAACAACTTGCTAATTCCTCAAGCTCAAGCGGATGGGGTCTAAATGGAAACGCAGGAACCAGCGGAAATAATAATTATATTGGCACTAGTGATGCTGCAGATTTAGAAATAGCAACTAACGGAACTACTAGACTTATTGTTGTCGATCAGGCATCAACAGACCATAGAGTTCTATTTCCAAAAGTTATTTTCTTTCCTAACTCAAGCTCGCAATACTCTGCAGTTTTAGGAATTAACGGAACATCAGGAAGACTACGAATAACAGCGGGTGATGATGACACTTTTGACAACTCACTAGGTGCATCAGTAGACCTGCACGGAAATGACGCAGAAAACGGATTTGAAGGAAGGTTAGATTTAGTTGCTGGAAGTGGAGCCAGCACAACAGAACAAGGTATTAACTTTTACACAGGAAATACTTTAAGGGCAACTTTTTTAGGAAACGGCAATGTTGGAATCAATGAGCCTAATCCAACTCTACAATTTGTGGTTAATGGATCAGCAGGAAAAACTGGTGGAGGCAGCTGGTCTACAACATCAGACAGAAGACTCAAGAAAAATATTAATCCATATAAAAAAGGACTAAGCGAAATTCTTAAAGTAAAACCAGTAAATTTTCAATACAACAAAAAATCTAATGCCTATGATTTAGAAAAAATATACGTTGGAGTTATTGCACAAGAGGTAGAAAAAATTCTGCCAAACACTGTTACAATTACTGAAGAGAAAGGCCTTAAAGATATGAGAACGTTTGACTCCTCAGAACTTATATGGACTATGATTAATGCAATAAAAGAACTCAACCAAAAGATCGAAATATTAGAAGAAAAAATAGCTGAGAGCAAATAATAAAGAATAAAAAAAATCTTCTAGCAATGGAAATAAAACAGAATTACAAGAATAAAAAATAGCCTACATTTCATTAATTGCTATCTTTGATAAACAATGTCAGAGTTAAATTTTGTAAGCAAATTAGAAGAAAGAGAACAAACAAACTCTTTAAGAAACCTAAACCTTGATAAAGGTTTAATAGACTTCTGCTCCAATGATTATCTGGGTCATTCTAAAATAAAATGGCTAGAAAACGATGAGTTAAAAGGAGCTAGTGGTAGCCGATTGATAAGCGGAAACCACTCTATTCATGAGCAAGCAGAAAAATTTATTGCCAACTAC
>JABAYQ010000150.1 GCA_018608925.1 Cryomorphaceae bacterium
TTTCACAATGCACTCCTAATTACGATTATTTTCCTTTATCAGGTAATTTTGGTTTGTCTCCCGACTCACTTCCTTCGGGAGCTATTTTCGAAGAATATAATCAAGATTTAACTTTTGTGCTTCCTTTAGATACTTTGTATGATTTGGGTGCTCCGTTTGGAGAAGTCAATATTGTCTTTGAAGATTATCATATAACATCTATTAGTTTGCCTGTTGGCCTTGACTGGGTGTGTAATAGCTCAGAAAACGATTGTCATTATGACCCAACTTCCTCTCAATATGGTTGTGTAAATATTAGTGGAGTTCCTTTGCAGCAAGGCCTTTTTGAAGTTGCTGTTACTGTAATTGCAACCCACGAACTTTCTAATATAGCAGGGACAGAGACAATTTCTTTTTCTCTTCCTTTATTTATTGAATCTGGTTCTTCTGAAAATAGTGGCTTTGCTATGAATAATTTTTCAGGATGTGTTCCTCTCATGGTAGATTTTGAAAATAACAACCCTGATATGGCTAGTTATTTTTGGGATTTCGGCAATGGTAATACTAGTAATTTAGAAAACCCTGGGCCTCAAGTCTTTACTGAGCCTGGCACCTATGTTGTGAACTATACCGCTTATGCAACCTCAGAATCTTCTTATACTTTGGAGTCTGTTTATATTAATGGATCAGAAAATTGGTACGATTTTGTTGATGACGGAACTTCTAATACTCCAGATCATTATTTTTATATACTTAATCAAAACGGTAACGTTGTTTATTCTTCCCTTGTTCAGGATAACGTCGATTTACCAGCTCAATTTAATAATGTTGGACTAATACTAGAAGATCAAACTTATTCTATTCAAGTGTGGGACGATGATACTTATTATGTATTTGGAGCAGAACTTGGAACAGATGATAATTTAGGAACTTTAGATTTTGATTTCAATTCGACCAATATTTCTGGAGATGGACTCTCTATAAGTTTTAACATTACAGAAGCTCCGCCAATAATTTTTGCACAGGTTTCTGATACTATATATGTGTATGACAATCCGATAAGCCCGGTTTTTGTATATGACGAATCTTCTCAAATGTTATCTCTAGACTCTGACTCTTTAAATGTAGTGTATCAATGGCATCAAAATCAAAATATAATGGGTGGCTATAATATGGTTTCTATGCAAGTTTCTGAAACAGGTAATTATATGATGAGTGCTGTAAACTCTAATGGATGTAGTGCTTTTTCTCTGGATACATTTTTAGTTGTTTGTGATAGTAATCTAGAGCCAGAAATAATTGTAGAAGGCTCTATGCTTTATATTGAAAATTCTTCGAACCTTGATTGCCAATGGTTTTTAGATGGTGAGGAAATTTTCGGAGAGATACAAAGTCAGATGATAGCAACTCAAAGTGGGGATTATTCGGTTGAGTTATTTGATCAGTGGGGTTGTGAGTACAAGTCTCAAGATGTTAGTATAGACCTTACTAGTTTAATTGACTTTGATAGTGCTAGTATTTCATTGTATCCTAATCCGGCTAGTTCCTATGTAGAGCTCAGTTTAGAGAACTTAAATTCTTCTAAGGTAATTTTAACTGTTTTTGATCTTCAGGGAAGAGAAGTCTCTAGTAATTCTTTTAATTCCGACAATTACCGCTTAGACATTTCTCAGATGAATAGAGGGACGTATTTGGTCGTAGTTCAGCTTGAATCAGTAAGAAAGACTATTCGTTTGTTGGTTCGCTAATTAAAAACGTTTAAATAAATTCCATCAAAGTTAGTTTGGTATTGTTTTAATGGGAGTAGGGCTGGACCATCAAATGGTGTGCCGTCTTCAATTAAGAACTTCGAGCTACAGCAGCTATCTACTAATAAAGTAGGACTAATTAAGTCATTCATATTTACTATTGCGCATGATTCGCTAGGATCGTATGAGCAAGTTCTTTCGAATGCTATGTATTGATTAATGTCTTTATGGAAAATTATGATGCCATTAACTCCGTATACATTACTGGTGTATATTCCGCTACCTACACCACCAATTTCAGAGGCTACAATAGAGAAGTTTACATAGGTTTCAGGGATATAATTGTCGTCATCTCCGCAGCTAATTATTGCAGATAAGACAATGATAAAATATAATTTGTTACTCATATTCAAATATAATATAATTTTGGGTGGGTCTATTTTTTATTAACTTTTGGTTTATTTTTTTTTTAATATGTATTGTATTTGTCTATATTTACAATCTTTAATTTGGAAAAAGAATTAGACAACCTAATTTATTATGAAACAAGTTTATTTATTGATAGTAGGGTTCTTACTCATGTCGACTGCGGCATTTGCTCAACCAGGATCTTTAAAAGGAAAAATTACCGATAAAAATACCGGTGAGCCAATTCCTTTTGCTAATGTAGTTGCAGAGAAAAACGGAAACCTAGTTTCTGGTGTCACAACTGACTTTGATGGTTTTTATACCATCAAGCCTCTTGACCCGGGGAACTATAATCTTAAAGTTTCTTTTGTTGGTTACGGACAGACAACCCTAGAAGGTATTGTTGTTTCTTCTAACAAAATATCTTTTAGAGATATTCAGTTGTCGGAAGGTATTTCAATCGATGAGGTTGTAATTAAGGATGAAAAACCGCTATTAGACCAAGATAATTTAGGTGGTAAAACAGTTACTGCCGATGAAATAAAAGCATTGCCTACTAGAAGTGTTGCTTCTGTTGCCGCTACTGCTGCTGGTGTTTATCAGAGTGATGAAGGTTCTGGTGTAAACGTTAGAGGTTCTAGAGGAAATGCTACTGATTACTATGTGGATGGTATTAAGGTAAGGGGTTCTTTAGCTTTACCACAAAGTGCTATTGAGCAAATTACGGTAATGACTAGTGGTTTGTCTGCTGCTTATGGAGATGCTACCGGAGGAATTATTAGTGTAACATCAAGAGGGCCATCTAATCAATTATTTGGTGGTGCCGAAGTAGTTACTTCTCAACTGTTTGACGATTACAATTACAACCTATTAGGTTTCAGTCTTTCTGGTCCTATTTATAAAGAAATTAAAGAAGATGGATCTAAAGGAAGAGCTATCTTAGGTTACTTTATTGCTGGTGAAGCTAGAAATATTGCTGATAATAGCCCGTCTGCAATTGGTATCTGGAAAATTAAAGATGAAAGTTTACTGAACCTTCAAAACGATTTGTTTAGAGCGGTTCCTAATATCCAGAGTTCTAATGTTACTCTTTTAAATAATTCTGATTTTTTAAGAGCTGAGGATTTCGAAAATGTTCAAGCTAAAGACAATACAAATCAAACTGGCTATCGTTTTTCTGGTAAAGTCGATTTTAAGCCAACATTAAAAACAAACCTTTCTATTGGAGGTTCTGTTGATAATTCTGTTGGGAGAGTTTATAGCTTCACTAACTCTCTTGTTAATTCTCAAAATAATCTAGAAGACGAGAGTAATACTTGGAGAACTTACGCAAGATTTACTCAACGATTTGGAGCTCAAGAAGGCGATGAAGAATCCGCATCTTCTATTAAAAACGCTTATTATACTCTTTCTGTTGACTACACGAAAACAGACTTTGAAAGAAGAAATCCTAATCATGGCGACGACTTATTCAAATATGGTCATGTTGGTACCTTTAACACTTACCAAGATAGATTCTCTATTTTTGGAACAGATACACTTACCGGAAGAACTGGACAGATACATGTAGGCTTTATTGATTCGTTAGTTACTTTTAATGGTGCTAACTCTTCTAATCCTGATTTAGCAGCATACACTCAACAATACTTCGACGCTTTTAGAGAAAACGAATTAGAAAGTACTGTTGGATTTTTTGGTGGTAATGGTGTGATTCGTACTTTTAATGATTTAGGAACTACAGGTCTTCTTAATGGTGCTTCTCCAAGAAGTATT
>JABAYQ010000045.1 GCA_018608925.1 Cryomorphaceae bacterium
ATCTAGAGGTATTGGAGGAATATTTTTCGATTACCTAAAAGAAGACAAACAGTTTAGCATGAATGATCGCCTTAACTTTGCCATAAGTTCTAGCAACTCTTTTTTAGATGCATACCTTCCTATTGTAAAAAAGCATGAAAAAGAAAACTATAGCGAAGAACAAAAAGTTTGGCAAGAAATACGCAGAGGAAGATACGTTGAGTTTAATTTATTACATGATCGAGGAACTCATTTTGGAATAAAAACAAATGGCAGAACCGAATCTATTTTAATGAGTTTACCTTCTACAGTAAGATGGGAATACAACCATCATCCTGAAGCTGGCAGTGAGGAAGAAAAACTAATAAAAGTGTTAAAACATCCTAAAGACTGGGTTTAATTTTAAAAATATGAGTTTCCCTTATAATAGAAATAGAAGATTAAGAAAAGACAGTTCAATAAGAGCAATGGTTCAAGAAAACCGTCTTCACCCTAGCAATTTTATTGTGCCTTTATTTGTTATGGAAGGCCAAAATACAAAAGAAGAAATTTCTTCAATGCCTGGCTACTTCAGATATACTATCGATTTATTAATCGAAGAAGCTAGAGAATGCTTTCAATTAGGAATAAAATCGGCTCTTATTTTTGCTAAAGTAGAAAATGATTTAAAAGATAATTCTGGCAATGAAGCATTAAATCCTGATGGCTTAATGCAACGTTCAATAAAAGCATTAAAAGAGAATGTGCCCCAAATGTATTTAATGAGTGATGTGGCTTTAGATCCATATTCAGAATATGGCCATGATGGCATTGTAGAAGGCAATAAAATAGTTAACGACAAGACAATTATTCTTCTAGCAGACATAGCAGTCTCACATGCTCAAGCAGGCGTAGACATGGTTGCTCCGTCTGACATGATGGACGGACGAATATTAGCAATTCGAGAGGCTTTAGAAGATAATGATTTTGTTGACGTAGGAATAATGTCTTATAGCGTAAAATATGCATCTTCTTTTTATGGTCCTTTTAGAGATGCTTTAGATTCCTCCCCTGGTTTTGGCGATAAAAAAACATATCAAATGGACCCAAGCAATAGCTGGGAAGGAATTTCAGAAGTAGAACAAGACATGGAAGAAGGTGCCGATATAATAATGATTAAACCAGGCATGCCTTATTTAGATATGGTAAGACATACTAGAAACAATTTTGATGTAATAATTAGCGTTTATCAGGTTTCGGGCGAGTATGCTATGATTAAAGCTGCAAGTCAAAAGGGCTGGTTAAATCATGATGAAGCTATGATGGAATCATTAATAGGATTTAAAAGAGCAGGTGCAAATTTAATTGCTACTTACTTCGCTAAAGAAGCCGCAAAAATTTTGAACAATGAATAAAAGTGAACTATTATTTGAACAAGCTCAACTATATATACCTGGAGGAGTTAACTCACCGGTTAGAGCGTTTAAATCTGTTGGTGGAACACCTGTATTTTTTAAATCTGCAAAAGGGTCGGTGTTAACTGATGTAGACGACAAAAACTATATTGACTTTATAGGATCTTGGGGGCCAATGATTTTGGGTCACTGCCATCCTCCAATAATAAAAGCGCTTAAAGAAGCTGCGGATTCTTCCACTTCATTTGGAGCTCCGACAGAATTAGAAACCACTATAGCAAAATTGATTTGCGAGATGGTTCCTTCTATTGAAAAAGTTAGAATGGTAAACTCTGGAACAGAAGCATGCATGAGTGCAATTAGAGTAGCTAGAGGATATACCAACAAAGAAAAATTCATCAAGTTCGAAGGATGTTACCATGGCCATGCCGATCCATTTTTAATAAAAGCTGGAAGCGGTGCTATAACGCTAGGAACACCAAATAGCCCTGGGGTAACTAGAGGAACTGCTCAAGACACTCTTCTCGCTCCATTTAACGATTTGGAAGCAGTTAAAAGAATTATAGATCAAAATAAAGATGAAATTGCAGCAATTATTATTGAGCCTGTTGCAGGTAATATGGGGTGCATTCCTCCTAAAAAAGGATTTCTAGAAGGTCTTAGAGAATTATGCACCAATAATAATATTGTACTAATTTTTGATGAAGTAATGACGGGGTTCAGACTATCAAAAGGTGGAGCTGGACAGATTTACAACGTAAAGCCAGACATGGTAACTTTAGGAAAAATAATCGGCGGAGGACTTCCTGTTGGTGCATTTGGTGGAAAAGAAGAAATCATGAATATGGTAGCACCAATCGGACCTATTTACCAAGCAGGTACGTTAAGTGGAAATCCGATTGCAATGAAGTGTGGATACACTCTTCTAAAAGAATTGAATGATTCTCCTGAAATCTATGAGGAGTTAGAAAATAAAACCAATTATTTAGAACAAAAATTAATTGAAGTATTCAAAAAACACAAACAACAAGTAGCAATCAATAGAGTTGGATCTATGATTAGTTTTCACTTTGGAGTGGATAAAGTAGAAAACTTTGATGATGCCTGTAATGCAGATGCTAATTTATTTAAAGAGGTGTTTCATGGTGTATTGAAAAGAGGGGTTTATTTTGCTCCTTCAGCCTTTGAAAGTTTATTTATATCAAATACCCATACTTTAGAACAGCTAGACCAAACGATAGATGCTATCGATAAAAGCTTAGAAGAAATTCTTTAATTATATTTACAACAAATGAATAGTTTAAGAGATAAATACCAGTTAGTAGTAGGACTCGAAGTCCATGCACAATTATCGACCAAATCAAAGGCATATTGTGGGGACTCAACAATTTACGGATCCGCTCCTAATAGCCAAACTAGCCCTATTACATTAGGTCATCCTGGAACACTGCCAAAAAGCAATAGGAAAGTAATAGAATACGCTATTAAAATGGGCTTAGCATGTCAGAGTACCATCACAGAAAGAAATGAATATGCTAGAAAAAATTACTTCTACCCTGATTTACCAAAAGGATACCAAATAACTCAAGACACTACTCCTATTTGCACAGGAGGAATAATTACTATAAAGAATGAAGAAGGAGTTGAGAGAGACATCAATATTACTCGAATTCATATGGAGGAAGATGCTGGTAAAAGCACCCATGACATCGACCCTTTCAACACCCTAGTAGATCTTAACAGAGCTGGTGTTGCTCTAATAGAAGTTGTTTCTGAACCAGACCTAAGAACCTCTGACGAAGCCTACCAGTACCTAATAGAAGTAAGAAAATTAGTAAGGTATCTAGATATTTGTGATGGGAATTTAGAAGAAGGTAGCTTAAGATGCGATGCTAATATATCTGTAATGCTTAAAGGAAGTACTACTTATGGCGATAGAGTCGAAGTGAAAAACATGAACTCCTTAAGAAATGTTAAGAAAGCTATCGAATTTGAAAGAGACAGACAAATAGAACTCATAGAAAACGGTAAAGTAGTAGAGCAACAAACACGTTCGTTTAATGCTGCTGACGGCTCTACAACATTAATGCGATCAAAAGAAAACGCTAATGATTACAGGTATTTCCCTGAACCAGATTTGCAGCCAGTAATTCTAAGCCAAGAATACATTCAAAGCATTAGAGAAAATTTGCCCCTACTACCAAAAGAACTTAATGCTAAGTTTAAAAAGGATTTTGGATTATCGGAATACGATACTAATATTTTAGTAGAAGATAAAGATATGGCTCATTATTTCATAGAATTGTGTGAGCATACCAAAAATTACAAAACTGCTGCAAACATAGTTTTAGGGTCAGTTAAATCATATTTAAATGAAAAGGCAATAGAGATTAACGACTTTGCTATAAAGCCAACAACAATTGGACAATTAATTAGCTTAATCGAGGAAGGGAAAGTAAGTAACTCTGTTGCTACTCAAAAGATATTTCCAGCATTAATAGATTCTAAAC
>JABAYQ010000144.1 GCA_018608925.1 Cryomorphaceae bacterium
GCAAAGAACGTTCGTAGAATTCAACATTACCCTAAGGTTTGCAGGCTGATCAACTAAAACAGTATCAATCACTTTACATCCTAAATCATCTTCGGTTATTACCCAGTAATTTCCATAGGAAAGTCCGAAAACAGCATTTTGTTGATTTTGATTAGACCATAAGTAAGATAAGTTACCAGTACCTCCTGAAGCAATAATTGATGCACTTCCGTCTGAGTATCCAAAACAAGTATTAGTTGTTGAAGAAGTATTAGTAAATATTTCTGGGTTTTCTAAAACAGAAACAGAATCGGTCAACTGACATCCTGAGGCATCAGTTACTACTACCGAGTAATCTCCTGAAAATAATTCTTCTGCGTTTGGAGTTACATGACCACTACTCCAGTTATAAAAGTAAGGTTGACTTCCTCCTGAGGCTACTACCAAAGCAGATCCAGAGGCAACACCATAACAACTAGCTAAAGAAGATGTAGATTGTATGCTTAAAGGCTGAGATGGGGAGTTAATTGTAAATTCATAATAATATAAGCAGTCATTCTCATCTGTAATTTCAAGTTGGTATTGACCAGCACCTAAATTAAATAAACTAGAAGTATTTGCCCCACCATAATTAGTCCAATTAAATTCATATGGCGAATTTCCACCACCCATAATATTCACATTAATAACTCCATCTTGAGCGCCATAACAACTAACATCTGAAGTTTCAATATTAATATTAAGGTTATTTGGTTCTTCAACAACAACCTGATCAGTTGCTTCACACTCATTATCATCAGTAACTATTAAATAATAAGACCCTGCAGGAACAGAAACAGATGAGTCTGTACTTATTATATTGGAATTAGTAGAAGTAAACCAATTTAAATTATAACCATCTGCACCAACGTTTCCGCCAGTAATTGATTCAACAAATACTGAACCATTGGACTCTCCGTTGCACAATGCATCTTGAGAACCAGTAATAACTTGTATAGGTTCTTGAGAAGCTTCTACACTAACTTCCTGCACTAGAGCACAATCCAAGGCATCCTTAACAAGGACTTCGTAAGTTCCGAAAGGTAAATTTTCATAAACGAAATAACTATTAAATGTTTCTCCACCATCAATAGAATAAGATACAGGAGTTATAGCTCCATTACCAACAATAATAGATACTGAACCGTTATCATAACCTAAACAACTAACAGGCTCAGTAAAAACATCTATTTCAAATCCGTTTGCAGCAGTGGTAGGCACTTCAATAACACTAAAACAACCGTTTGCATCTGTTCCAGTTAGAGTGTAAGTAATGGAAGCTGATGAACTCATATTAACTATTTGTGAATTGGGATTATCTAATCCTATATTTGGAGACCAAGAATATGTTTCGGCACCAAAGGCGCTAACCTCAACAGCATTTCCACCACAAATAACAATTTCCTCAGGGCCAAAAGATAATTGAGGTACGTTATATTCAATAATATTGATAGTGTCTGTGTCAGTACATCCGTTGGAGTCTATAACGGTTAAAACATATTGGCCGCCATCTAAAACATTTAAATTCTCATTATCAGATCCCGTGTTCCAATCAAATGTATAAGGTAATGTCCCATCTGTAACGTTAGACTCTAGCAATAATATATCTCCAGAACAAAACTCCGAATCTGTAGAAAAAGAAATTTCGGGAATCGGCTGAGAATAAACTACAATGGTATCAGAATTAGCAGAACAACCGGTTTCATCAGTAGCTGCGACCCAGTAAGAACCTGGACCAACAGAAATAGACTGGTTATCACTACCAGTATTCCACACAAAACTACCATCAACATCAAAATTAGCAGTTAAAACTACATCAACACCACAATCTGTATATATTTTATTTGAATCTACTTCTAAGCTATTAGTAACTTCAAGCTCAGGAGAGCTAAAACTTCCTGCATCTAAAAACACGTACGATGATAAACCAGTGTCAGATCCATCAGCAATGGAAAGCCTTATGTGGTAGGTTTCTCCACACTGAACTTCTGCCTCTGCAGTAATAACAGTCGTAAATCCATTAACTTCAGCGATAACCCCACCTCCAGGGTTATTATTAATAAATAAATTAGCATTCAAATCAGCATTTACTGATGAAATAGTAATTGGCAATTCAGGATCAGAATCAGGAATCGTAGCAATATTAATACTCCCATCAGGAAAACCTGCAGGGCTAGAATAAGGACCCGTTATTCCTGGACCAGAAATGAAAAAGCCAAAAACATCGTTAAACTGAGTGTTTTCATATGTACCATATTCTAGAGAACCAAAAACATATTTAAAGGATAAAAAAGAAGAGGTTGGCACAAAATCAAATTCCAAAATAACTACATCGTTTACAGAATTCTGACCTATTAAATCAGGCACAGAATTAGCAACCGTTAATAAATCTGGGTCTGTTGCATTACTAACAGGAAATCCTCCAAAACCACCGTTAGGAACTAATATGCCAATATCTCCAGTTGACATTACGATACCACTATCTAATCCTAGATTGGTCAACGTACCGTTAAAATATCCAATTTGAATTGGGTCACCTTGAAACTGTTGGTTGGAGGCAACAACCCCACTCCCAAGCAAAAGACTGTCTATTAAGAATATTGGAGAATCGTATGGGGGAGTATTGTCTACCGAAATTTGAGCAGAACTTGAAAAAGCTAGAAATAGTGCTAGAGTAAGTGTTATGTTTTTTAGATAAAAAAGATTTTTCATAGAATTCAATTATGTATAATCATGCAATTTAGTGAAAAAGAAAAGAACAATAAAGAAAATAAAGCCAATATACTCGTTCAGCTATTTTTTAAACTGTAAGTCATGCAATTTTTTGTATGCTTTATCTTGGGCTAGAAGTTCAGAATGAGAGCCTTGTTCGATGATTTCACCCAATTCGAACACCAATATCTTAGATGCTTTTTTAATTGTCGCAAGACGGTGAGCGATAACAATTGAAGTTCTATTTTCAGTTAATTTATTAATAGCATTCTGAATTAGCACTTCACTCTCAGAATCTATACTTGAGGTTGCCTCGTCTAAAACCAGAATTTTAGGATTAGTAACATAAGCCCGCAAGAAAGATAATAACTGCTTTTGACCAACAGACAACATCGCACCCCTTTCTCTAACATTATAATGATAAGTGTCAGGCAGTTCGTTGATAAAGCTATCTATACCTAATTCTTTTGCACTGGCTCTTACTTGTTCAAGAGAAATGTTTTGTTTTAGAGTAATATTATTCAAAACAGAATCGGAAAATAGAAAAACTTCTTGTAACACTACCGACACACTAGACCTTAAAGATTTTAAATTAATATCTAAATAATCAATTCCGTCAATTAAAATTTGACCTTTGTTGATCTCATAATTTCTGCTCAACAAATTAACAATAGTCGACTTACCAGCTCCAGTAGCACCAACTAAAGCCAGAGTTTGACCAGCCTCTAACTTAAATGAAACGTTTTTCAACACCCAATCCTCATCTTTATATGCAAACCAAACATTTTTAAACTCTATGCTTCCTTCTAAATTATCTATCGTTTTAAGACCTTTATCTTCAATTATAGAATCTGTATCTAACACCTTAAATACTCTTTCGGAAGCAACCATTCCCATTTGAAGAACATTAAACCTATCCGCCAGCTGACGTATGGGTCTAAATAGCATGTGTATATATAAAATGAAAGCAATTAACTCTCCTAAACTAACATCATCTCCAGAAACAACTGCTAATCCTCCCCACCAAATCAATAAACCTATAGAAACTGCAGACAGAACTTCCACAACCGGGAAAAAGATAGAGTAATAC
>JABAYQ010000021.1:0-2607 GCA_018608925.1 Cryomorphaceae bacterium
GTGTCTAATGAAGTATGAAACCCAATCGAATGATCGGATCCGTAAACATCGTTATCAATAGAGGCAGGAATACCAATAACCGGGAAATCAAATTGATCGGAAAAAATACTTGCCCCTGTTAAAGAACCATTTCCTCCAATAACAATTAGAGCGTCAATTGACAATGCTTTTAAATTTGTAAATGCCTTTTCTCGTATCTCTGGTTTATGAAAATCTAAAGATCTAGCAGACTTAAGAAGAGTACCTCCCATTCCTAAAATTTTACTAACCGATCTTATTTCAAGTCTAATATACTCGTTTTCGATAACTCCCTGGTAGCCTCTATAAAAGCCAAAGCATTCGATATCATGAAAGATAGCAGTTCTTACCACACTCCTAATGGCAGCGTTCATTCCCGGAGAATCTCCTCCTGATGTAATTATTGCTATTCTTTTCATAATTTATTAATTAGCTATGCAAATATAAAATTAATAAGTGTTAGTTCTACACTTACCTTGATAAATACGACAAAAAACACGAAGAAAAAGAGAGATTACTAGATTAACGTTCGTAAAAGAAAACTACGATCAAAAGCATTAACATATTATAAATAGAATCTTCGATGGGAATGTTCAAAATTCTAATTCCTAAAATTTCATCTGGATTATAAATAACTACTGGTTCTTGAGTAAAACTTCCTGTTAAAAACCCATTTACTAAAAGAAATGGAATTAAACTAACCAGATACATCCTGAAAAATTTAGACAACCAAATTGGCTTGAAAATACCCGAGAGCAATAAAGCAAGCCCGCAAAGAAGAAAACAAACAAATGTGTATTGTTTATCAAAATTGATAAAGGCAATAGAAAACAATGTAAGAGCAAGAATATAGGATATTACTACTTCGTTTTTAAGAGGCTTTTGATTGGGGAAAAAATAATTAAGGACCTCATAAATAAAAATACAAGCAAAAGGAATAAAAATAAAAAAGAGCCATTCTTCGATTGGCAAATGCCAAATTTTGAGACCTAAAAAATAACGTTCGTTAAATTGCCATACTCCTAATTTAGTAAACCAAATATCCCAAGGAACAAACAATAGCATCATAGCAATAGTGGCTAGAGCTAACTTTTTCCACTTTGTATAATAACTTATTCTACTTTCAAAACTTTGAGCCAAAGGATATGACAAAGAAAAAAGCATTAAAATTAGATACAGGTATTTAGTTTCAAATATTTCCAATTTGCAAATTTAGAATTGTGAAAAATAAAATTTGAGAAATAAATATAGCAAAACAAATTGGAGTGCTAAATTTTAGTTTGTTAGAATAAATTATCCATTGCATAAGCAAAGAAACAAGCCACCACATAACATAATTCTGAATAGGAATAATTCCGTTTTGCCAAGTCCAGAAATCAAGATGAATTGCTACTGGCTCAATAATAAAATCTAGAGCAACCATAAGAGTTGCGCTAACAATTATTAAAAGGTATTTATTTTTGGTTAGATAACTTACTATTCCGAATGTAGATACTGCTAATATAAACCAATTGACTCCTATTAAAAGCGGAACGTCTAAAAACTTAAAACCTAAAGTTGGTCCATATTTATAAATACCAAATAAAATTCTTGTTTTAACTCCAACAACCTCCACCCAAAAGCCAATCATAAATAAAATAACAAATAATTTTATTTGAGAAAGTGGAAAAGAATCGGACCATAAAAATAAAAACAATGTGAGAAGAAGGTGGGCTGGTGTTAAAGAAACAAACAGAGGCTTAAACTCTTCAATGGACATACCAACTGCACCCACTAAGTGAAAAATGAAAATTGCAATTACTCCTAAACGTTTTCTTTTACTCATTAGTTAATTTATTAGACTGTCAACTATCTTAGCAGAAGATAAAGCCAAAGGAATTCCTCCTCCAGGATGAACGCTTCCGCCACAAAAATAAAGATTATTAAACTCTTTAGAGAAATTAGGATGGCGAAAAAATGCAGCCATTCTAGAATTTGAAGATGTGCCATACAAAGAGCCTTTAAAAGAGCCAGTCATAGACTCAATAAGGCGAGGCTCTAACACCTGTTCTTGCTCGATCAAAGATTCTATATCGGTATGTAATGTTTTATTGATTTTATCAATAATATTTTTCCTAGACTCCTTAATTAGTTCATCCCAATTTTGATTGTTATCCGATGGAACATTAATCATTACAAACCAATTCTCCGAACCATTGGGAGCATCACTTTTATTAAGTTTGGACGTAATATTTATATAAACCGTTGGGTCGTTAGAAATGGTTCCTTTCTGAAGGCAAGAAAATTCGTTCTGATAATCTTCAGAAAATAATATGTTGTGTAAATCGAGATTGTTAAACTCTTTTTTTATTCCCCAATAAAAGATCAAAGCGGAAGTAGACCTTTCTTGCTTTAATACTTTTTTAGCTTTTAAAGGTTGCTTTAACAAGTGCTTGTAAGCAAAATAGATATCCGTATTACAAACGATTAAATCAGAGGAATAAATCTGTTCATTAATTTTAATTCCAACAGTAGCATTTCCATTAGTTTCTATGCTATCTACCTTTTGATTAAACTTAAATTTTACACCTGTTTTTTTTGCTAGATTAA
>JABAYQ010000021.1:2617-3819 GCA_018608925.1 Cryomorphaceae bacterium
AAATAAAGCATCTGCTATAGAATACATTCCGTTATCAGGAAAATAAGCCCCTTTGTTAAATTCTAAATGAGGAATAATATTTAATATCGCTGGAGCTAAAAAAGGGTTTGAGCCATTATATGTAGCGAATCGATTAAATAATTGCACTATTTTTTGATCCTTAAATTGGCTTTCATTAGCAGCGTTCATGCTCTTAAAAACTCCTAAAAAGGGCAATTTAATCATAGATAGAAACACCTTAAAAGACAAAAATGTTTTGAGTTTATGCAATGATTGATTCAAAAACAGAGGAGCTGTAGTATCATAAATAAACTTGCTCTTTTTTAAATAATCAATGACTTGATTGCTTTCAACTTTGGTTTTCTTCTCAACTTCTTGTCCGAATTTTTCAATGTCGGAAAACCCATTAATAATGGTCTGGTCATCAAAAAAGTACCTACATGTTTCTTGTAATTTATTAGTCTTTAAGTAATCGCTCATATTAACTCCAACTAAATCAAACAATTCTTCAACTAGCTCTGGCATTGTATAAAGAGAAGGCCCAGTATCGAAACGATAGCCTCCTAAGTGCAGTTCGTTCATTTTACCGCCTGCATGCTTATTTGCCTCAAAGACGGTGACATCGTAGCCTTTTACAGCCAAACGAATAGCTACAGACAATCCACCTAATCCAGCTCCAATAACTATTACTTTTTTCAACGATCTATTGCTTTATAGCGTTCGAGTGCATCTAATCGAGATAATTTTAAATCAGTGATTTTCTTGATAGAATAATTGCCTAACTCATCCATCTCATGCAACCATCGTTTGCAATAAATAAAATTAGGATCGAATTTTTTTTGTTGGGTCTCAGGGTTGAAAACTCTAAAATATGGTGCAGCATCAGATCCGGTTCCAGCAACCCACTGCCAGTTTCCGTTATTTGAAGCTAAGTCAAAATCAAGAAGTTTAGCAGCAAAATAAGCCTCTCCTAACTTCCAATCTACACCCAAGTTTTTTACAAGGAAAGAAGCCGACAACATTCTTACTCTATTGTTCATTAAACCAGTATCGAACAACTCTCTCATTCCAGCATCTACTAAAGGGAAACCTGTCTGTCCATACTTCCATTTCATGAAAAGGTTTTTATCCTTTGACCATTTTAACTTTTCGTACTTAGGCTTGAAGCATTTATCAACAACATGAGGGTTATGCCATAAAAT
>JABAYQ010000069.1:0-2946 GCA_018608925.1 Cryomorphaceae bacterium
GATGTATTTTACTCCAATCCTTTTAATATTATTAATCAAGAGTTGATTAGTGTTTTTACCCCTGATTACAGTACGGAAGGATACACTGATGTTGGTTTAGATTTTCATTGGTTGTCAGGAGCTTCTACAACAGGATTTGGTACCCAATTGTTTTACTCAACTGACTTCGGTATAAACTGGACAGAGATAGGGACTTCTAGAAGCGATAGCTCTTGGTATAATGAAGTAATTGACATGACCAATTTGTTAGATGATTTACCGAATGTAAGATTCGCTTTCGTATTTAATAATGATTTGGGAGGTTCTCTTGTTGGCTTTGCTTTAGATGATTTTAAAATTACGGCTGAGTGTCAAATTAGCCTAGGCGAAGATTATTCGGTTTGTTCTGGTGAAACCACAAACATTCAGGCTGACACTACATTTTTTAATGCTTTTAATTGGAATACAGGAGCTACAACAGATAATATTGATGTGGTTGTTAATTCTGATACCACTATAATTTTGAGTGTTTCTAATGGTGAATGTCCTCTAGTTTTAGATACGCTAAATATTTCAGTCCAGTTTGAACGCCCTGTAATTTCTTTAGAGGTTCAGGCTGAAATTAACGGAATTGGTATTTCGTGTTATGGCGATTCTAGTGGTGTTTTAACTGCTGAAATAATAGGAGGAACTTCAAATGCTGACAGCTCATATAATGTCTCTTGGTTCGATTCAAATATGAATCCTGTCAACCAAGATTTTGTAGAACAAGATTATTTTAACAACTTTACTTCTATTTTAACAAATGCTTACGAAGGTCAATTCTTTGTTGAAGTTACAGATGCAGTTTGTTTTGTTCCAGTTAGCGATAGTATTGAGATTTCCTCAAATGTTGAAATTTTAAATACTTTTGATGAAGTACAGGTTAGTTGCTTTGGTTTCTCTGATGGAATGTTAACTGCAAATCCTTCAGGTGGGGTAGCACCATATAATTATGACTGGGGTTTCTATGGAACAAATCAATCAATCAGTGGATTAGCTACTGGCGCTTATTCTGTAGTGATTACCGATAGTGTTGGTTGTCCTATGGAATTTACAACAAACATTGTGCAGCCAAATCAATTACTTGTTGATGCATCAATATTGTCAGAGATTAGTTGTACCGGTTTGACTGATGGAATATTAACTGCTGTTGCTTACGGTGGAACAGTTCCTTCGATTAACGATTACTATTTTGTATGGAGTCATCCTAATTTTGATTGGGTAGATAACGTAGAAAATAACCTTCAAACATTAGGAAGTTTACCTCCATCAGTCTTGGCTGTTGATGCATTAAATCCTAATTATCAAGATTTCACTTATCCGTACACAGTTACTGTTTCGGACGAAAATGGTTGCGAGGCTACTTCAGATATTTATTTAGTCGAACCTCAAAAATTAGAAATTTTTGTTTCACAAGATATTTTGCCAGCTTATTGTAATAATAATAATCCTGGATTTAATACAGGATGGGCCCAAGTATCTGCCCAAGGAGGAACACCTAATCAAAATAATAACTATGATTTTGTTTGGTCAATTGATGGTCAAACAGATCAAGATGTTCTCTACAGTACTATAGAGTCTGTTAACTCAGGAAGTTACAGCGTTACTGTGGTTGACCAAAGATTATGTGCTGATCAAATCGAAATTGAAGTGGGTATAGAGCCAACTTGGCAATCTTACACATCCTCTATTGCTGCAAGTTGTTTTGGTAGCAATGATGGTGCTGTTTCTATTCAAATGGAAGGAGGTTGTGGTGATGTTGATAATAGTTGCAATTTTACTTATCAATGGCAAGGTGGTGCTGCCACAGGAAATAATTTACAAAATGTTCCAGGTTTACAACAAGGTAACTTTTCTGTTATTGTTACTGATGAGTGGGATTGTCAGGCTACTTATACGGTAGTTGTTGATGGCCCTACAGCTGTAGAGTACGAGGTAACTTCTTTAGTAGATCAAAGTTGTTTTAGTGCAGCAGGAACTTCTGATGATGGAGAAGTGGAAGTTAATGTTAATGGGGGAAATGCTCCTTATAATATTTTTTGGATTGATGAAGCTGGAAATCAAAATGGCCCTATTAATACGCCAGATATAGCATCTGTTTCAGACCTAGCTCAAGGAGTTTGGGAATTGCAAGTGTTTGATGATAACGGTTGTGTAGGTGTATTTGATGTGGCATCCTTACATCCGAATCCTTTTGTGATTGACCCAGGTATTGAAGTAACAGCGGCAATTAATACCGACGACTTATTTTTAACCGATACCATTAGATGTTTTGAAGATGATAACGCAAGTGCAATTGTTGTAAATCCTAATCCTCAATTTAGTTACTCTTGGTATTCTAGCGCTAATCCTGGTGTTGTAATTGATCAAGGTAATTCGACCAATTCATTGCCTGCTGGCGATATATTTGTAATGGCTTCTTATCAACTAGGATTATGTACACAACCATCTGTTCCTGTTACTATTGAGCAAATGCCTTCTTTTATTTTAGTAGAAAATCATGTAGCACCTTCTTGTTTTGGTGATTCGGACGCTGTAATCAATTTAACGGTTAACGGAGCTACTCCATATTTAAATAACTTTCAGCAGTCCGATTACAATTTTGAATGGTTCCCATTAGAGCTTAACGGTCAAGGTGTGGTTCAGACAAATGGTCAGTTACAACTTTCTATAGATAACGTTACCTCTGGAACTTACTTTTTACAAGTGATGGATAGATATGGATGTGATACCGTTTTCAATATTGCTATTTTAGACCCTGACCCATTGACTGCTGATATTGTTACCCAAAACTTAAGTTGTAATTCAGCAAATGCTAATGAAGATGGCCAAATTCAAGTTTTAGCAATTGGCGGAACTCCTCCTTATCAAAATTTTAATATTCAGGGAGCACAAAATCAAACTAACAATAGCGGAAACTTTAAC
>JABAYQ010000069.1:2956-3783 GCA_018608925.1 Cryomorphaceae bacterium
AACTTTAACAATCTGATAGAAGGGAATTATAATGTTTCATTTCAGGATAGCGAAGGTTGTTCGTCTATGACAACAACTATTTCATTGTCTCAACCGCCTGCCCTCGTGATTGGTTTAGAATCTTCATTAGATGTTTTATGTAATGGAGATAATTCTGGTGAAATACAATTGTCAGCCGTTGGAGGAACTCAACCATATTTTTCTTATGAAATTACTAATCCTGGAAGCGTTACTCAAGCAAATGGATTATTTCAAAACTTAGTAGCTGGTACATACACCATACAGGTTGAAGATGAAAATGGATGTACTAATGAGGATGAATATATAATAGATGAGCCTCAAGCACTAACCGTACCAACATTTACTGTAGTTGATGCTAGCTGTTTTAATTTCGATGATGGTCAAATTAATATGAATATTAGTGGAGGTCTTTCTCCTTATGTATTTAATTGGTCAAACGGAGATAACACCGAAGACCTAATGAATCTTTCTTCTGGAAATTATTCTGTTACTATAACCGATGAAAATGGATGTATACAAAATGGTGCTACTTTTGTGTCTCAACCAAACGAAATTATGGCTGAATGGTTAATTCCAACTCCTGGAGCTAACGGACAGTCTATTGTATCTCAACCTGCACCCTTTACAGTTAGCTTTGTAGATGTTAGTATTGATCATGATTCATCATTAACAGAATGGTGGATAAACGGAGAAAATAGCTCTAGTCTATTTTTTGGCTCTGATGGCTTTGTCGATCATACGTTCCGTCAAGTAGGAGAGTACGAAGTAACAATGTATGCATACAACTCTAACGCTGTCTCTTATAC
>JABAYQ010000152.1 GCA_018608925.1 Cryomorphaceae bacterium
ATATAAATGGAGTTACTTAAAAAATTGTGTCAAATCCACGCTCCTTCCGGAGAAGAGTTCATTCTAAAAGAGTTTCTTTTAGACTATATTGAATCCAACAAGAAAAGTTGGAAACATGAACCAAAAATATTTCATGGAACAGAATTTCAAGACTGTATTGTCTTAGTTTTTGGCAAGCCAAGAACTGCTATTTTTTCTCACATGGACAGCATAGGATTTACAGTTAGGTACAACAATCAAGTTGTAAAGATTGGCGGACCAGTTTGCCAAGATGGAATCCGATTAGTAGGCAAAGATAGTAATGGAGAAATTGACACTATTCTTAAAGTTGAAGACGGAAAAATGTTTGTAGATTTTCGTCCTATTGACCCAGGAACAAGCTTAACTTTTTATTGTGACTTCCAACTTACTGACGAATTCGTTAAGACTTGTTATCTAGACAATCGCCTAGGAGTTTGGAATGCCTTACAAGTTGCTAAAAACCTAGAAGATGGCATTATATGTTTTTCATCATGGGAAGAACATGGAGGTGGCTCTGTTGGTTATTTATCAAAATTTATTTACGAGAACTATAATGTAAATCAAGCGTTGATTTCTGACATTACTTGGATTACCGAAGGAGTCGTACATAATAAAGGTGTAGCTATATCCATGAGAGACAGCGGAATTCCTAGAAGAAAATATGTAAATAAAATAATATCTCTAGCAAAACAAAGCAACATACCTTTTCAAATTGAAGTGGAGAACGCTGGCGGCTCGGATGGAAACGAGATACAAAAATCTCCATACCCTATCGATTGGTGTTTTATTGGTGCTCCTGAAGAAAATGTTCACTCTCCTTCAGAAACAGTCCATTTGAATGATATAAAATCAATGGTGCAGCTGTATCAATACCTTATGGTAAATCTTTAGAAGTAAAAGGGTAAAGAGCAATACAAGCACCTGAAATTGTAGCTACTATATATAGCCACAAATGACTAATATTTCCGGAGATTAGCGCTGGAGCTATTGATCTAGCCGGATTCATGGATGCACCACATATAGGTCCAACAAAATAAGCTTCCAAGCCTACCACTAATCCAATTATTAAAGCAGAGGGCAATACTGCTAATTTCTTTTTTTGAACAAATAGAATAACTAACATTAAAAAAAATGTTAGTAACAATTCTAAAACAAAGGACTCTTGCCACGTGCCCGAAGGAATGGTGGCTCCTAAACTACTTTTGTCTAAAGGAAACAAAACTTGCAGAGATAAACTAGCTAGAATCGCTCCTGATAATTGAAACATTACATATCCAACTAATTCCTTAGAATTTAATTTATTTTTAAAAAATAAAGCAATGCTTACAGCAGGGTTAATATGAGCACCAGAAAATTTAGCGAACAGAAAAATAGAAAGAGCCACTGCAATACCGAAAGAAACACCTATTCCAAATTGACCAATATTATTGTAAAGAGAATTTATAACAACCGATCCTGTGCCAATAAAAACCATCAAAAAAGTCCCTATTAATTCTGAAAAGTATTTTTTCATTTTAAATACGAAGAAAGCTGACTAATTAGAAACTGGGGAGGTTTGCAAGGCTTATTATTTTTTAATGATACAAATACTAAAGTTACTTCAGCTTTATTAATTAATTCATTTTTTGAGTTGATTATTTCAAAATGAAAATGAATTTTAGTTGTAGGCATTTCTTTAATGAATGTTTTTATAATAAGCTCATCATCATAATGTGCTGGCTTATAAAACTCATTGCTGTACTTGTATACAGGAAGAATAATACCATCTTCTTCCATCTTCTTGTAGCTAACGTCAAGACTTCTAAGAGCTTCCACCCTAGCTACCTCAAAATATGTAGCATAATTACCATAATACACGTAGCCCATTTTGTCGGTCTCAGCGTATCTCACTCTAATTTTTTGCTCAAACGAAAACATTAGATCTGATCAGTACTTGAGTCGTTGCTAAAACCAACAATTTCCTTAGAGTTGTTGGAACTTTTCATTGATTCTCCAATTTGATTACTTGCAGAAAATGAAGCAACCATATTGTTAAGCATGTCCGAGCCTGCTTGAGGGTTGTTAGGTAATAATATTAAATTACTATTTGTCCCCTGACTCACAGCCTGTAAAGTGTCATAGTGCTGAGTCACTACAATTAATGCAGATGCTTCTTGAGAATTAATTCCTACTTTGTTTAGAACTTCAACAGACTCTTCCAAACCTCTTGCAATTTCTCTTCTTTGGTCAGCAATACCTAGTCCCTGTAGTCTTTTACTTTCTGCCTCCGCTTTTGCTTTTTCAACAATCAAAATCCTTGCTGCATCACCCTCATATTGGGCAGCAACTTTTTCTCTTTCGGCTGCATTAATCCTGTTCATTGCATTTTTCACTTGAGCATCCGGGTCAATATCAGTAACAAGTGTTTTGATTATATCATATCCGTATTCAATCATAGAGTCATTTAACTCTGACTTAACTGCATTTGCAACATCATTTTTTCTTTCAAAAACATCATCTAGCTTCATCTTAGGCACTTCAGCTCTAATAACATCAAATACGTAAGAAGTTATTTGATCGTGTGGGTAATCCAACTTGTAGAAAGCGTCATACACCTTTTCTCTTATAACCTTATATTGTACCGAAACCTTAAGCTTTACAAAAACATCGTCTTTGGTTTTTGTCTCAACTATAACATCAAGTTGTTGAATTTTTAAACTAATTCTTCCAGAAATCTTATCTACTAAAGGAATTCTAAAATGAAGACCCGATTGTCTTACAGTAAGAAATTTACCAAATCGCTCCATAATAGCAGCTGTTTGTTGTTTTACGGTGAAAATGGAAAGAACTACTAAAGCTATTGCTAAAACAGTGAATAAATAAGATGATGTCATGGTACAAATAGTTTAAATTAATAATAGAATAAATGTAATCAAAAAAATGAAAGAGAATGTTACTATTTGATTAAGTTTAATTATTCTTATTTGTATGTTTGTGGCATGCATTTTATATATTTATTACTAGCCTTAACACTTTTATTGAGCCCTGAAGAGGATATTATATCAATAAGTGGATCTTCCATGGATGTTTCACATCCAATTGATTCTATATTTTACAATATTGCAAAGCCATATAAAATCAAGATTGACAATGAAATGAATGAGGTTCTAGCTTATTCTAAACAAGATTTAAAAAAAGGACAGCCAGAAAGTCTTCTTGGAAATTGGACAGCTGATGTTTGTCTAGAGATAGCACAACAAATTTACGAAAGAGAAATTGATGTAGCTATGTTTAATAATGGTGGCTTGAGATCGTCTTTAAGTAAAGGCAATGTTACTAAGGGAGATATGTTTAAACTAATGCCATTCGAAAATGAGTTAGTGGTTGTTGATTTAAATAAAAAAGATTTCCAACTTTTAGCTGAGTATTATAAAAAAACAGGCGGCCAACCAATTAGCTTCAGCAATGATTTTAACTTAGGTGACTCTATTTTTAGTATTCTTACTACAGACTACCTAGCTAATGGCGGTGATAAAATGATTTTTTATAAAAATAAAGAATACACATCCACTAACTTAAAAATGCGTGACGCATTAATTAATTATTGCAATCAGACAGATACGATTGATTCTAAACTCGACAATAGAAACTTAATTTTAAACTATGAATTCTAGAAGAAGTTTTATTAAAAAAGCAGGCTTAGGAATAGCCATAACCTCTATCGTTCCACTCGATTTATTTTCTTTCATCAAAGACATTGTAAAGATTAG
>JABAYQ010000072.1:0-16744 GCA_018608925.1 Cryomorphaceae bacterium
TCTCAAATGCATGACATGGACGGCAAAGCCATCAACTATACTCTTAGAGAACCAATAGGGGTAGTTGGATGTATCTCTCCTTGGAATTTACCTATCTACCTTCTTACCTGGAAAATTGCTCCAGCGCTAGCAGCAGGAAATACCGTAGTAGCAAAGCCTTCCGAGGTAACCCCTTATACCGCCTATTTATTAAGCGAAGTTTGTAAAGAAGTTGGTTTTCCTAAAGGAGTGCTAAACATCGTACACGGACTAGGCCATAAAGTTGGGGAAGCAATAAGTGCCCATCCAGATACTCCTGTTATTTCTTTTACTGGAGGAACAGTAACAGGAGCCAAAATTGCGAAAGTAGCAGCTCCAATGTTTAAAAAACTTTCTCTTGAGTTAGGAGGAAAAAACCCAAATATCATTTTTGCAGATGCAAATTTTGATGAAGCTGTAAAGATGGCGGTTAAAGCATCCTTCAGAAACCAAGGGCAAATATGTTTGTGCGGATCTAGATTGCTAGTAGAGAAATCAATCTTCGAGAAATTTAAACTTGCTTTTGTAGAAAAGACCAAGCAATTAAAAGTTGGAGACCCCAAAGAAAACAATGACATGGGAGCGGTTGTTTCTAAGACTCACATGAACAAGATTTTAGAAAAAATAGAATTAGCTAAAACAGAAGGAGGAAAAGTATTGTGCGGAGGTCATCAAGTTATTTTAGAGGGTGAGCTAAAAGGTGGCTACTATGTAGCCCCAACCATTCTTGAAGGATTAGACGCTTTTTGTGACACCAATCAGGAAGAAATTTTCGGCCCTGTTGTTACTATAATGCCATTCGAAAACGAAGAACATGCGGTTGAAATAGCAAATAGCACCAAATACGGATTAGCAGCTAGTATCTTTACCCAAGACATTAGCAAAGGCCACAGAGTTGCAGCAAACATTGATTCGGGAATTATCTGGATAAACACATGGATGATGCGCGATTTAAGAATCCCGTTTGGAGGAATGAAAGACTCAGGCGTAGGGCGAGAAGGAGGGTTTAAGTCTCTGGAATTTTTTACTGAACCAAAAAATGTTTGTTTAAAATTATAGAATGAAACTATTAAGTATTATTGTTTTTATTCTTTGCTTTCAATGGAGCAATGCCCAAAGTTCGAAATTCATTTCTCAAATAGAAATTGGGGCACTAAGAGGTATTCAGCTTAGTAAAACATTCCCTATTCTAAAGTCAGGGTCTGTAGCAAATATTAAAGTAAGTAAGGAACTTAGCCCTTACGTTCAGATGGGTGCTGGCATTGGCTATATGCAATTAGAAAACGAAAACTTCACTCCTATTTACGCTTATTTTAAAGGGATTAAAAAAAAGACTTCCAACAGTTATTTTTTCGAAATGGCAATAGGGAGGTCTAAGGCAGAAAGCGATATTTTTAATAGCTCTCTAAACACGCAATACGAAGGTGGTGTTTATTTCTCACCAGGACTAGGATACCAATATTCTATCAATGAAAAATGGGCTATTTCAAGTTCTGTAAATTATGTAATGCAAAAAGCAGAACTAAGTCAGCTGAACGATTTACAAGAAATTTATCACACTGAAAAACTCAACATTGATTTAGTGATTTTCAAAATTGGACTTATAATTAGATAGATGAAAAATCTCCTGTTTTTCTTCTGCATTTCTACCCATTTATTTAGCTATTCCCAAACAATAGTTATTAACGAAATCGTATCTAAAACAACGAGCGATTCTGCTGATTGGATTGAAATTTATAATCCAAGCTCTGAAACTATTTCTTTATCGAACTACTATTTATCAGACGATATAAACAAACTTTTAAAATGGCAATTCCCCTCCATTACAATCAATCCACAAGCGTTTTTACTTATCTATGCCAGCGATAACTCTCTAGAAATAGCCAACGCTTTGCAAGCTAATTTTAAAATAAAAAGCGAAGGAGAAATTATTTATTTAACAGACAAAGACGAACAAATAATAGACCGCACTCCGGCCGTTTATCTATTAGAAAACCAATCTTTCGGAAGGTATCCCGATGGCAGCAATTACTTCGGAAAATTAATAGCCCCAAGTCCATCAGCTAGCAATCAATATATTGAAATTCCTTTTAGTGACTTGTACTTTTCCCATCAGGCAGGAATCTATCAAGATACGTTCGAATTGAATATAAATCCTTCTTACCAAAACGCACAAATTTATTATACTACCAATGGAAGTGAGCCAAACAATAGCAGCTTTCTATTCCAGCAATCTATTTCTATAAAGCAATTAGAAGAAAAGCAAAATATAATTTCTAACATCTCTACAGCTGAAGATTGGACTGCTCCGAGAAATAATCTAAGTAAAGGGACAATTATTAAAGCCATTGCCTATTTAGACAATCAGGTAATAAGTTCGGTTTTTACTAAAAGTTATTTTGTTTTTCAAGAAGGAAAATACCCTGTTAATATTGTATCAATCACCAGCGATTCTGTCCACTTATTTAGCGATGAAACAGGAATTTATGTAATGGGAAACAATACCAACTTTAGGCAAAGAGGAAGAGACTGGGAAAGGCCTGCTAACTTCGAGTTTTTCTCACAAGAAGGTAAGCTAATCCACCAACAATCTATTGGAATAAGAGCAAGCGGAAACAAGGGGCGTACGGCTCCTCAGAAATCGTTGTTGCTATATGCTAGAGAAAGCTATGGAAACGAGCGCTTCAGACATGCTTTTTTCGAAAACAAAGAACAATCTACTTTCAAAAGACTAATCCTAAGATCGGCCAGTAGTAACGACTGGAAAAACACCTTATTTAAAAACGAATTAGCTCAAAAATTAAGTGCAAATCTCGATTTCGAACACCCTGCATCTATTCCAGTTATTGCTTTTATCAACGGGGAGTATTGGGGAATTCATCACTTATCGGAAAGAACAGACGAAAATTATATGTCTGATTATAGAAACGTTGACGATGACGAAATTGACTTCCTATCATCTAATTCCATTGTAGAGTTAGGAAGTAGTAATGATTATTTAGCACTTAAAGAATTTATTTTACAAAACGATTTGAGCGATCCCTCCAATTACAACTATGCTAGCTCACAAATAAATATCTCCAACTTTATAGACTACAACTGTGCCGAATTGTTTTTCTCAAATACGGACTGGCCCAATAACAATATTAAATTCTGGAAGAAACAAAAACAAGGCAAGTGGGAATGGCTTTTTTACGACTGCGACGAATGCTTTAATTATGAGTATTACAATTTATTAGGTGACTTTGTAAACCTCAACAATTACCAAAAAGATTTCCCTGAGTGGTCTACCTTTTTAATGCATCATTTATTAAAAAACGAACAATTCAAACAAGATTTTCGATTTCGATTCGAACAGCTAATCAACACCGATTTTTCGTCGTCCAGCCTATTGCGCCAAATAGAGGAAATGAAAAATATTTACGCTCCTTTGGTTAGCGAACATAGCTTAAGGTGGAATGCCCCTTTAACTATAAGCGATTGGAGTGAAGCGGTAGGAGGTTTGGAGTCTTTCGCTGCTATCCGTCCGTCTGTGGTCAAACAACAGCTACAAGAATACTTTAAACTTCCGTTTGTTATATTTCCTAATCCAAGTAGTGGGGCTGTTTCAATAGAGTGGAAAGGAAATTATTCCGAAGTTGAAGAAGTAAACTTTAAAACAATTACAGGACAATTGGTGTATTCTGCTGATCTAGAATCGGGAAGATTGATCAATTTATCTTTCTTAGGACCTGGAGTGTACTTAGCTGAGGTTGTTTTGAAAAACCACGTTTATTACCAAAAAATAATTCTTTATTAATTATTTTAAAAAAGGGTCAATATACTTGATGTCTCTTTTTGAAAACACAGAAATAGGATTACCTTTATTTTCTGTCCTTGATTCTTTAAACTGAATTTGAATGCCATCAGCAGTATCTAATACCTCAACTACTGCACCTACAATTCGCTTGTTGTTTCTTAATAATAGTTCTACTTGATTGCCTATTAATTTATTGCAGAAGTTATTTCCGAATTGGTTCTTCTGATAAATAGCATCTAGTTCGTCTTTCCAATACATTTTTCATCTTTTTAATGAAACAAATTTCATCAATTAATAAAAACAAATGGTTATGACAAAATGAAATAAGTGTTAAAAATGCTACTCAATGATAATCTCATCAGTAAAAAGCCATGTTTTTCCGCCTGATCCTAAATGCCAATCAGGACATAATCCGTAATTAGTCGCTTCAACTCTAATAAACTTTGTCTTAACTCCATTTAATTTAGCGCTAAAATCCTGATGAAAAGAACCATACTCATTGTCGGGGAAATCGTTTTTAACAACAGCCACTTCTTTAAAATTAACTCCATCCGATGAGATAGAAAAACAAACAGAACTAGGATAGAATATCCATGATTTTATGTCTTGTAAAAATCCAATTGAAACTAAGGATATAGTCTTTTCACTTCCTAAATCGACAGTAGCCTTTACATCTTCTCTATAGCCTTGCCATCTTCCTGTTCTGTAACTTCCTGATCCTCGTAAATGATCAATTAAAGTTTTATCTCCTGCAGCAGAATATTGATTTGCATACTGGCTATCTATACTAATGGTTCTAGATCCATCAATTTTAAAGAATGGAGAAGAAATAGTAGTGCTAGCCTGCTCACCGACATACAATTTGGACTTAATTACTATATCGGAATTTACTACTATTTGACTATTGTAAATAGGGCTTGAAGAATTTGGTTCGCTTCCATCACTAGTATAGCGAATAATGCCATCAACTGGACTTGCTATAGCAACTAACAAACTATCGGTAAAGGTTTCGCTAATTGCCTCAAAATAAGGAACAGGAATAATATTATTGTCTTTTATAGAAGATGGAGGCTGACTATCTAGTCCCCATTTTTTTTCTTTGTAACCCATTTCGAAAACCAACTCTCCTCCTTGCATAATATCCTGATGCATCAAAAAAGTATGATCGAATGCTTTTCCGTTTAAAGTAGCCGACTGAATATATTTATTTATTGGAGATAAATGGTTAGCTATAATTTGAAAGGTATTTCCATTTTCCAGATTTAAACTTAGCTGATCGAAAAGAGGTGTTCCTATGGTGTAATAATCCAATCCTGGTGTTACAGAATAAAAACCCATTGCGCTCAAAACAAACCAAGAAGACATTTGTCCGCAATCCTCATTTCCAGATAATCCGTCGGGAGCGTTTTGGTATTGCTCTTCCATTATTTGGCGCACTCTAGCCTGTGTTTTCCAAGGCTCGTTTACGTAATTATATAGGTATGCCATATGGTGACTTGGCTCATTTCCGTGAGCATACTGACCAATCAATCCTGTAATATCTACTTGTTCTCTTCCGCTAGTACTACTATTGGCACTAAACATTTGATCTAAGTGATTGCTGTAATTTTCTTTTCCACCCATTAGAGCAATGTGGCCTTCAATGTCTTGAGGAACAAACAAAGAATATTGCCAAGCGTTTGCTTCCGTATAGTTAAAATTTACTTCTTCAGGAAGAAAAGGACCAAACCACCTGTTATTTACTTTAGCTCTTAAAAATCCTGTTTCAGGATCGTATAGGTTTTTATAGTATTGTGCTCTCTGGTAAAATTGCTTAGCAGTTTGAGACTGATTCAAGGAGTCGGCCATTATTGCGATGCACCAATCGTCATAAGCATATTCTAACGTTTTAGAAACCGATTCTGGCTCATCACTTGCAGCAATAAACCCTTTTTCTTTATAGTACTCTAAGCCTTCGCTATCTAATGTTGCACTGTAAACCATAGCCTCTAAAGCCATCTCGGTATCATAATCCCTTATGCCTTTAGCGTATGCGTCTACAATAACAGGAATGGAATGGTATCCAATCATGCAATTAGTATAGTTAGCTGCTAGCTCCCAAATAGGCAGCTTTCCTCCTTGCTGGTATTGTCGAAGGAGAGTTCTAATAAACGAATTGGTTCTTTTTTGGTCGATAATAGTAAACAAGGGGTGTGTTGCTCTAAAGGTGTCCCAAAGAGAAAAAATCGTGTAGTGCTTATCAATAGTATCTTTATGAATTTCTAAATCCATTCCTCTATACCTTCCGTCCACATCTATATAAAGATTGGGGTTGAGCATGCTATGATACAAGGAAGTATAAAAGATCGTTTTGTTATCATCGGACCTCCCTTGCACTGTAATTTTAGAAAGCTCTTTTTCCCAACTAGCTTGTACTTGCTGTTTTGCTTTTTGGAAATCCCAGTGAGGAACTTCCGCTTCCATATTTTGTTGAGCCCCAAGCATATCTACAGGAGATATTGCTACTTTTATTTGCAATGGTTCATCGAGAATACCAAATTCAAAGCCAGCAATAAGACTATCGTTATTGAAGCTTAGCTCTTGAAAAGGGTGGGAAAGTTTTAAATAAAAATGAACCCTTTGGTCGTTGGCCCATTCCGAAGAATATCGATAGCCCCTAATAGTTAGGCTATCTATAACTTGTAGTTGTGCGTCTAAAACTCTATCTCTATGCTGAAGATCTATGATTAATTTTGCACTATCGCCTTTTTCGTAATTGTATTTATGAAAGCCTACTCTAGGAGTTGCGGTAAGTTCTACATTTATATTTTCATCTTCTAAAAAAACTTGGTAATAACCCGCTTGGGCATTTTCATTGTCGTGAGAAAAAGAAGATCTATAGCCAGGTTGGCCGTCGGCTCCGTTGTTAAAAATCAGCTCTCTACTTTTGGGCATTAATAATACGTCTGCGTAATCAGAAATACCCGTACCACTTAAATGGGTGTGAGAAAAGCCGTAAATATAAGAGTCCGTATAATGATAACCTCCACAACCATCCCACCCTTCTAATCTAGTATCAGGACTTAACTGTACCATTCCGAAAGGAGAGCTGGGCCCAGGGTAGGTGTGTCCGTGTCCGCCTGTTCCTATAAAAGGATTGACCCATTCTACTAAAGATTTTTGAGCGGGCTGACAAGCGCCAATTAAAAGCGCTAAAAACAATAGAGATTTAAATTTCATCACGATATTTCTTTCCAAACTAATGCACTTGCTCCCAGAATTGCAGCATCTACGCCTTCTAAAGCAGAAGGTAATATTTGGATTTTGTTTTTATAAATTTCAAGAAGATTTTCTTCCATATATTTTCTGGTCGAATCAAAAATCAAAGGTCCAGCTTGTGCCAATCCTCCAAATAAAAATATAATTCTAGGGCTGGTAATTGCTACCACATTAGATAAGGCAAATCCTAAAATTTTTGCTGTTTTATCAAAGGCTTGCAAGGCCCACTCTTCGCCATTGTTAGCAGCTTCGGCAACCTGTTCTGAAGTCCAATCTTTTTGAGTCATTTCGAAGGCTGTCTTGCTAATTCCTGTTGCAGAAGCATAGGTTTCTAAACACCCTTTTCTGCCACAACCACACTCTCTACCATCCATAACTACGATAGTATGGCCTAGTTCTCCGGCAAAAGCATCATGTCCATAAATTAAGTTTCCGTTACTAACAATACCACTTCCTAGGCCTGTTCCTAGGGTTACGGTAATGAAATTATTTACTCCTTTTGCTCCTCCGTAAATCATTTCTCCTAAAGCAGCAGCATTAGCATCGTTTGTAACCAATACTGGCAAATCAAAATGCTTGTTAAAAAGCTCTTTTAAATGAACAACACCTTTCCATTTTAAGTTAGGTGCAAACTCAATAGTTCCGTTATAGTAGTTTCCGTTAGGAGCTCCTATTCCTACACCAACCGCTTCGTTGTTTCCTAAATTATCTAATAATTGACGGGAAACCTCGCTAACAAACTCTTCTGGTTGTTCAAAATCTGTTGTACTTATTTTTCCTTTCCAAATAAAATCACCGTTAGACTCTACCCATCCGAATACAGTATTTGTTCCGCCAATATCTATTCCTGCACTTACTTTTTTCATCCTTGCGAATTTATTGAATCATTATCTCATCTACAAATAACCAAGATGTTGCGCCAGCTGCTGGGTGCCAATCAGGTAAAATCCCGTAATTACTTGCTTTAACTTTAATATACCTTGCGTTATAATTGAAGGCAGACGTCATATTATGTCTAAATTTTCCTTCTTTTTGATCAGAAACATTGTGACTTAATCGATTGACTTCTTTAAAGTTAATGCCATCGTTAGAAATCGATAGCACCACCTCTTTAGGTAACAATATCCAGGATAAATTATACTGAAAAAATCCTATACTAATCTGACTCAGGCTATCTATTTTTTGCAAATCAATTATTACCTCTAAATCGGTTCCGTAAAAACCTTGCCAATTTCCATCCCTAAATTTAGTCTGGCTGCCTATCTGTCCGTCTGTTAAAGTTAGAGAGGATTTTGCAGGATAGTTTTCGTGAAAAGGCAACACATAATTTACTGGTTTAAAAGTAGACTTTGTTTTAAATAAGGTTGTTTTTAAGCTCCCGTAATCTTTATTGTTTTTTGATCCTTTAGCTTCTATAGTTGTAGTGGTGTCCACAAATAAAGATTGGCTATAATCTTGCCAATCTTGATTGTCCAATCTATAGCTAATTGACACGCCTGGGCTTGACGAAATTAATTGAAATTGAAAGCCTTCGTTTTCAGAAGTAACTTTAGCAGAAATAGGAACACCCTCAAAACCATAATCTACTCCGTAAAAATCGAGCAAAGAATAGTGTTTTTGAACCCTCTGGTAAAAGCTAGAATAATCTTTTTCTCCATAGTGCCATAATACTTCACTCATGGCTAATATTCTAGGGAAAACTTTAGAATCAATTAGATTTTGTGGCGCTCTTTCTGTCCACATATTACACTCTGCTCCCAATACTTTATTTTCAAATTCAAGCGATGGTATAGGGTCAAAATCATACACTTTTTCCAAATCGATAGCATCAAGATCGTAATCAAAATAGCAATGAGAAGTAGGAGACATTATTAAAGAGTGGCCTTTTTCGATAGCTAGCAATCCGTAATCTGTCCCTCTCCACACCTGAATATGAGCGTCTTTAGTAATCTCACCTTCCGACACCTCGTCCCAACCAATAATAGTCTTGTTTTTCTGTTTTAAGTAATTTGCTATCCTGTTAATAAAATAACTTTGTAGATGGTGTTCGTCTTCTAGTTTTTCTTCATGAATTCTGGCTTGGCATTTAGAACAATTTTCCCATCTGTAAGTTGGAACCTCATCGCCACCAATATGGATGTATGGGGAAGGAAACATTTCTATTACTTCGTCTAAAACTGTTTCTAGAAAAGCAAAAACAGAATCGTTTCCTGCGCAATAAATGTCCTTAAAAACTCCCCAATCTGTTTGTACTGGAATAGAGTCGCCGGTGCAAGACAAGTAAGGATAGGCCGATAAAGCAGCCTGACAGTGGCCTGGTAATTCTATTTCTGGCACAACAAGAATATGTCTTTGGCTGGCATAATCTACTATTTCTTTAATGTCTTTTTTGCTATAAAACCCTCCGTATTTCGAGCCATCTTTTTCAGTTCTCCAAGCACCTATCTCAGTTAATTTAGGAAAACTATCAATAGCTATTCTCCACCCTTGGTCTTCGGTAATATGCCAATGCAATACGTTCATTTTATGGAGTGCTAATAAATCAATGTAGCGTTTTACAAAATCTTTATCCATAAAATGTCGGCTGCAATCTAGAAGCATTCCCCTCCACTCAAATATGGGGTAATCTTTAATGTGTAAACAAGGTGCGTAAGAAGGGTGAAGCATACTAATTTGACGAACAGTCTGAATCGCGTGCATTACTCCTTTAGAATGAGATGCGGTTATTTGTAAGGTGTCTAATCGAATATCCAAATAATATTCTTCTTGTTCTAAAGTGGTGTCTAGTGAGGCTATAACTAGGTTATATTTTCCATTATTTTTTAGAGTAACTACAGATTTAAAATAATCTAGTTCATTAACAAAAAAAGAGTCTGATTGCCAAGTAGTATTTTTACTGAAAGCAAAGCTCCCTTGACTCAATGTTAAAGATTGAGGCTGAGGAATAATATTTACTTCCTGCATCTTTGGCTCCGAAGAGCAAGCGCCTAGAATACAAACTAAAATAAATAAAAGAGGTCTAAACATTATCCTAAAAATGATGGAGAATCAATCAATTCGTTTTTACCATTTTGGTGTAGTGCATAATTGAACCAAGGGTGAACGGCATAAGCGCCATGCTCCCCTTTTTTGTTTATTGCTAAGTAGCCAATTTGCATGTCTTTATAATTTTGATTTTTTGTGATTCTCGCAATTGCTTGTTCACACGCTTCCTGAGGGCTTGCGCCTTGCCTCATTAGCTCAACAACTAAGAAGGAACCAAGGGTTTTCATTACCGCTTCTCCCATTCCAGTAGCACAACAACCGCCTACCTCATTGTCGACAAACATACCTGCTCCAATTATTGGAGAATCTCCAACTCTTCCGTGCATTTTCCAAGACAAGCCTGAAGTGGTGCAAGCTCCAGAAATATCTCCATTTTTATCAATAGCTAATAGGCCTATGGTATCGTGGTTTTCGACATTAACAATTGGCTGGTATTTAGATTCTACTTTCCATTCTTGCCATTTTTGTCTTGCCGATTCGGTTAACAAATCTTCTTTTTCAAACCCTTTAGATAAGGCGAAATCTAAAGCTCCTTTTCCGGAAAGCATTACGTGAGGAGTGTCGTCCATTACCTTTCGCGCTACCGAAATAGGGTGCTTAATATGTTCTAAATAAGAAACTGCACCACAGTTTCCGTTATGGTCCATAATACAAGCGTCTAGTGTAAGGTGTCCGTCTCTATCTGGTAATCCGCCATAGCCTACAGACATAGATTCTGGGTCAGCTTCTGGAACCATCGCTCCTTTTTCTACCGCATCAATAGATTTCCCTCCATTCATTAAAACTTCCATGGCTGCATCGTTGGCTGGTAGCCCGTGGTTCCAAGTCGAAATAA
Source organism: Cryomorphaceae bacterium (assembly GCA_018608925.1). GTDB lineage: Bacteria > Bacteroidota > Bacteroidia > Flavobacteriales > UBA7312 > JABAYQ01. The sequence goes on from JABAYQ010000072.1 coordinate 10,956, forward strand.
CAACTGGTAAACCAGGGCTAGAGCTTGGGTTTTTTTTAGAGGATTTTAAGTCCGACAACTTTGGTAAAAGCAGGGCTCCTAATGCGCCAAGAGCGGTACCTTTAATAAAATTTCTTCTGTTACTCATCCTGATATATATTATAAAGTGACCAAATTAATAATTTGTCTTTTTGATTTAAATCGCCTTCGAAAAAAATTGTCTTTTTCTTTCCTGGCATTAAAGTTAAAAAATTTGATGAAAAATGTCCTTTGATGCCATGTAAATACACTTGGAATGCGGGAGCGTCCGATTGTAATATTAATTTATTTCCCTGCCACTCATACTGTATATTGGGAGAAATCAGTTCCATATCTTTTGGCTTAGAGCTAAATTGGATATGAGATTTTATATCGCTATTTTTTAATCTAGCTAACACAAACAAATTTTTTGATGTGACTGATAAATCTTTAATTAGCTGAGTGGCTGTATTTGGACTAATGGACACCTCTTTACGTTGAGCTGGGAAAGCAAGGTTTCCATCCAAATCAAAAACCTCAATAAGTAGGCTGTCTTTAAATAGTGTTTCTTGCTCTGAAACAGCCCAAACATCAAACAGCCCATTTGGTTTAGATACAACGGACAATGCTAAGGGCTGAAATACTTGCTGAACAGCATAGTTTAATGCTTTCCAATTGCCAAAATAATCTCTACTACTCCAAGATGCTACTGGCCAACAATCATTGAATTGCCAATAAAGCGTCCCCATACAATATGGTTGATTATAACGATGGGCCTCTAAACCCATTCTTATTCCTTGAGATTGAACTATTTGAGAAAGATAAACTAGTTTTTCAAAGCTATTTGGAGTAGGGTACTCCCTTTCCATATATTCTAAAATTAATGCGTTTCCTCTAGGGTGTTTTTGATGGGATAACATACTAGGACTATTTAAATCAAAGTCGGAAGTATCGCAAAAAGTAGAAATAGTTTCAATAGAGGGAAAGGATTGGAAACCAAACTCACTCATAAATCGAGGGACTTTTTGCAGTAAATTTTCGAATGGTTCTGCATCGTGCCAAACTCCCCAATAATGTGCATCTCCTTCAAATTGGTGGCGAGGGTCTCCTCTTCCTAAGCTCGGAGAACTTTCCCAATAAGGAATTTGGGCATATTGACTAACAACATCTGGCAAGATGTCGTTAAAAAGCTGCTTATAGCCTTTTTCGATTTCTTGTTTCTCAGAGGAGTCAAAAGCATCTTGCCAACCCCATCGCTGCCAGCCTTCGCTATTTTCATTATTACCACACCACAAAACAATGCTAGGATGGTGGTTTAGTCTTCTAACATTTTCTACGGCTTCTTTTTTTACGTTATCAAGAAATAAACTATCGCTTGGGTACATAGCGCAGGCAAACATAAAGTCTTGCCAGATTAGAATACCTAAAGAGTCGCAAATATCATAGAATATATCTTGCTCATAAATTCCGCCTCCCCAAACTCGAAGCATATTCATATTTGAGTTCTTAGCGTCACTTAGTAAGTGAAGGTAATCTTGTTTACTTACTCGGTTTTGTAAGTGGTCTTGAGGGATATAATTAGCTCCCTTCATAAAAATAGGTTTACCATTTATTTTGAAATAAAAGCTAGTTCCTAAAGAGTCTTTTTCGTTAACCAACTCTACATCTCTTAAGCCTATTTTCTTTTGCTTTGTTGCTAGTATTTTTTTGTCTTTTATCAAAGAAAGTGAAAAAGAATATAAGTGTTGTTTTCCGTGTCCGTTAGGCCACCATCTATTTGGTTGGTCGATAGAAATTGGAATTGTTATGTGGTGCTCTCCTTTTGTTAGAGAATAAGTGTAGATAGAATCGTTTATTTCAAGAGAATAGTCTGCGGCTGTTTGTACTTGCAATTCTATGTTTGCATCCAATGAAGCGCTCTTGTCAGAAAGTTCTTTTTGAAAAACCTCAAACTCACGAATAATCGCGTCGTTCCATGCGTTTATTTCAACTTTCTTCCAGATTCCTGAGGTAGTAATTTTAGCCCCCCAATCCCAGCCATAATGAAAGCCTGCTTTTCTAGTATGTACTCTGGTTCCACCAGGTAGATCGTAGCCTAGTTGTTTAATCTTTTGGCGCTCTTTATCAAACACATTTTTAAAAACAACTTTTAGTTGATGGTCTTTTTGTCTTTTTAGAAAAGATACGTCAACGATCCACTTCCGGAACATATTATCTGTTTTTAAAACAAGAGAATCGTTTATATAGATGAGTGCGTAGGTATCTAGTCCATTAAAAACTAGCTCCTGATTTTGAGATAATCCTAGCTGAAAGTTGCTCTTGTAGGTCCAGTCTCGATTAAAAATCCATTGAATGGAATCTTCGTTAGTGCCGAAATAAGGATCATTTATTAGTTGGTTTGATAATAAATCCGCAACGATATCTCCTGGAGCCTTGGCGTGAAACCATTGGTCTTGAAAGCCGAATTCCCAATTGTTTATTTGTTGGTTATCGCTTTGCTTTATTGAATTATCATTAATGATAAAAACAACAAAAAGTAAAAAGAATAGTCCTATAAGAAATCTATAATTCTTCAAAGTTTTCAATGAAATTTTCGATTACGTCTACTTGAGTATATCTAGGTAAATCGTGTTTTTTGTTGGTTCCAGACAAATGAAATTCTCTTATTCCTAAAGCATAAAGTTGAAGAGCCGAAACTAAATCTAATCCTCCGCCAGGCATAATTGTAATTTTACCTTTAGCCTTTTCGGCCAATGTTTTTAAAACCTCTAAACCGTCTTTTACGATCTCTTTTGTTCCAGAAGTTAGCACTCTGGCGCATCCGCAATCAATAATTTGTTGCAACGCTTGTGTCGTGTCTGAGACTTGGTCAAACGCTCTATGAAAAGTAACTTCCATAGGGCTTGCTGCTTCAACCATTTGTTTGGTGTTTTCTAAATCAATATTTCCATCTTCAGTTAGTGCACCAATTACGACACCTTCGCAGCCTACTTGCTTGCAAAACTCTATGTCTTGTAGTATCTCTTCCATTTCTAAATCAGAATAACAAAAGTTACCTGCCCTAGGACGAATCAACACAAACAAATCTACCTCCAAAACCTCTCTTGCCATGCATATAGAGGCTGCAGACGGAGTGGTTCCCCCTAGTTCTAGGTTAGCACACAATTCTACTCTTTCAGCTCCTCCAGCCTGTCCGTTAATAGCGGACTGAACAGAGTTAGCACAACATTCTATTATTACTTTAGTCATGCTATAAAAATAAACAAAAAACCCTCATAGATTGTATGAGGGTTTTTTTATGTTATGTGTTAAAAAGAATTAAAACTCGTCACCTCCACCTTGCATAAGGTCATCGTTTTTAATGTTGGTGTTTTCTTTAATAGAGTTGAATTTTAGCTCTCCAAAAGTGTATTTAAAACTTATCCCTATAGAACGGAACATTACATCTCTTTGGCTGTAGTAATTGAACCCGTCTCCTTCTAATTCAGTAACGAATGGTTTGTATTTTCTAAACGGCTCTGTAAAGCGTAATCCTATAGAGCCTTTTTTATTGTTGAATTCTTTCTTAAAGCCTAAGTTAAACAGAGAAAACCCTGGATTAATTCCTTGTGATGTTTGGTTGGGAGAGCGGAAAAAACCATAGGTTTCGACTTTGTATCCTTTTCCTAAATCATAGTTTCCGCCCATGTTCCAGTTGTACAATACTCGACCAATGTCTTCGCTAGTAGTTTCGTAAGTAAATAAATTAAATCCACCCCTTAAACTTAAGTCTCCAAAATTAATAGATCCATAATAATTAAAACCGATAGAGTTGTTGGTTCCTAAGTTTTCGTAAGAAGTTTCCCTTACAAGTCCGTTTAGCTCTACAAACGATTCTACAAGGTCAATCGATTTTTTTGCAAATAGATAGTAACTCCCTTTATATTTTCTGGCAAAACTATTATACCCAACTTCTACTTGGTGAGTAAGAGCTGGATTCAAATATGGATTTCCTATAGATATATTAAATTCGTCCACGTTCAGGCTATTGGTATTCAGATATCGCATACCTGGCCTCGATATTCTTTTGCTATAGCTAGCTTTCAAAGACTTCATCATATCTATTTTTTTAGAGATAATGAAATTTGGTAGTAGAGTGAAATAACCATTATTAAAAGGAGTTAAGGTATCGCTTTGAAGCCACTCTCCATTAGTCTGATTATTCCAAAGTCCGTTTATTTTTGTGTCTTCTGCTCTTAAACCAACAACAAGGCCAATGTCTTTAGTTAGCTCCCATTTTGTAGATATATAAAGTGCTGCTATATCTTGCTGATAGCTAAACTGCTCGTAAGGAATAGTGAATCTCCCATTCTGAAAATTAGAATATTGATTCACTAAATTTCTATTCACATATTTTGCTCCAAGCTCAATGGTGTGCTTGTCTTCTATTGGGTGAGTATAGTCAATTTGAAAAGTGTACGACAAAGGATTACCATCGTTTTTGTTAATGGTGCTATCCGTCTGAACGCCCGATTGGTATTGATAAATATTATTGTCTTGATCTGTAAAATCGTTTCCTAATTGAAAAGCAAATCTCAACTCTCTATCTTCGTGGTCTGCAAACTTTTTAACGTAGTCGGTAGTCCATTCATAACCATACCTTAAGTTTTTGGTGTTGGTATATCTGGTAGTATCCTGCACCACAAAGGCAGACACATCAAGAAAATCTTGGTCTAAAATAGAGTTGTACAGACTGTCGTTGGCCCATTCTTCATTGGTTTGTCTGTTTCCTCTTAAATTAAAGCTAGAAACAATACTGTTGTAAGGATTAAAATCATAATAAATTTCGGAAGAACCTCCAAAACCAATCCATTGACCAATGGTTTGAGCATTCTGAAAATTGGTCGTAATAGAATTAAGATTCTTGGTATAGGTTGTTTGCTGACCAGAAAGTGGCCATCCGTATCTTGCCGATGCTCTAGCAGAAAATCCAAATTTATTGGAACCATAATTAATGTCTGCCGACTGGCGATTAACTCTTGTCCCTACAGACCCTCTAATAGAACTTTTAAACCCATTAATATTTTTTTGCTTAGTAATAATATTGATTATTCCTGAGCTACCTTCTCCTTCATATTTAGCTGTCGGACTAGTAATCACCTCCACGCTTTTTACTTGATCAGCAGGTATCATTTGTAATGCATCTGCTGCAGAGCTAGAAAAGAAGGTAGACTCTTTTCCGTTTACTAAAAACTTCACATTAGAAGATCCTCTTAAGCTTACATTTCCGTCAAGGTCTACTGATAAAAGTGGTGTTTTTCTTAATACGTCGGTAGCATCGTCAAGGCTTTCGTTAAGATCGTTTTCTGCGTTATAAACGATTTTCTCCATTTTACTCTCGTAAATAGGTTTGTCTTCTATAACCGAAACCTCGTTTAAGGAAACCGCACTCTGGCTTACCTTCACCTTTTTTAGGTATACAAATGTTTTATTTTTATTTAGCTCAACATCTACTTTAGTCTCTTGATAACCGATAAAGTTTACCAAAAAATAATATGGCGCAAGGCCTAACTCTTGGAAAGAGAATGCGCCATCTTCATCGGTAATGGTTCCCTCCAACAAGATGTCGTTACTCCTGAAAAGTCGAACATTAGCATAAGAAAGAGATTCTCCTGTTTTGGCATCTACAAGTTTACCAGATATTTTTCCGTTGTGCTGAGATGCATTTGCTCCACGACCTCCAAAGTTAACTCCGGGTGGTTGTGAAAAAACAAAAGACGAAAGAAAAAGTAATACAATTGTTAGGTTAATTT
>JABAYQ010000072.1:16754-25114 GCA_018608925.1 Cryomorphaceae bacterium
CGGTAATTCTGCTCCTAAAAATTCCGCGTGTTTTCTCATCTGAGCCACTGTATCTACTTCTGGATAACAGGTAAAACTGAGAATAACCACATCGTTTTCACCCTTGAACGCTTTTTGCACACGTCTCATTTGCTCATTCATCTTTGGACAAATGGAACCACATGTCGTGAAAAAGTACTCCGCTACCCAAATCTTATTCTTAATGTCTTTTGAGGAAAGTAGTGCGCTATCTTGATTCAAAAATTTAAAATCCCCTATCCGATGATCAAATCCTTTGCGAAGAAGATCTTGATCGACCAAAGAATCATTAACATCCACTGGATTGATAACGGGTAAGGGTTTTTCATCGGGTTTTAAATAAAAATATCCAACAGGAATTGCGATAACAAAAATGCCGATGAGCCAGAGATAACCTTTCATGGTGCAAATTTACATCTTTTTGTCTTTATTATATTAACTTTGGAGCTACTGTTTTTTTGATATTTAGCAATCGTTTTATCATGGCTCCACCTATTATTTCCAAAAAAGTATTCTCCTTTTTACAACAACTTGAAAAAAACAATCATAGAGAGTGGTTTCAAGAAAACAAAGAGCAGTTTATAGGGGTTCAAGCTGGAGTTAAATCGTTCGCTTTGTCTCTATCGGAATTAATAGAACATCACGATTCTATAGAAAACACAAAAGTCTTTCGAATTTATAGAGATGTGCGTTTCTCCAAAAACAAAACGCCTTATAAAACACATTTTGGAATCGGATTCAGTCGTACTAAACCAGCCTTAAGAGGAGGTTATTATTTACATATCAGTCCGGGAGATTCTTTTTTAGCATGTGGCTTTTGGAATCCTAACGCTAGCGACTTGTTTCGAATACGTAAAGAATTAGAGGTTTCAGCTTCCACTTTTAGAGAAATTATCGACACTCCCTCTTTTAAAGATATGTGGGGAGACTTAAAAGGAGAAGAGCTTAAAACTTGTCCTAAAGGATTTGATAAAACCCATCCAGACATCGATTTGTTGCGTAAAAAACAATTGATATTTACCATCTCCTTTAGCGACAACGAAGTGATGAATTCTGCTTTTGAAGAAAACGTTAATCAAGCTATTATAGCTGTTAGGCCTTTTGTAGATTTTATGTCGGAAACGCTTACCACTAACTTAAACGGAGAGTCTGTTATTTAAATAACAGATCGTTGGTCTTGCAATCTTTGAATTAGCATTTGAACTATCCTTTTATTAAAAGCCGTTCGGTTTTGGCAATATATATTGCTTTCTTCTTCCGTAAACCAGCCTACTACTATTCCAATCATCGTATTCTTAAAAGGTTGGTTTTGAGCTAGTGTATTTGCAATACATTGGTTTTTTTGCTCTTCATTCATTTGAGCAAAGAGTATTTTAAATGTCTGAATATGATTAACAAACAATGTTAAAAACAAGGCGTTTTGTTGCTTTAAAATAGGTCGCAACGTCTGGTTTTGAAAAGACTCCTTTTCTTTGGTATCTAAGCTTGCGTCTATGGTTTCAATAATCGGTCTTAGTGCTAATATTTGCTCGTCTCTACTCTTCACAGTCTTGTTATTAATGGGTACAAATTTACGTTATAAAATTTTGATCCAATCATTGGCCTTTATCTCGCTTTTGTTTCATAATTTTATCGGTGAAACTTAACCTTACAATGAAATTTAAATTTTTGAATACTAACAAAGACCTTGTCTTTTATTCGGTAGAAGAAGCATCCTTAGATGGAGTTCCACTTTATGGCGACTCTGTTCCTGCTGGTTTTCCTTCCCCTGCGGATGATTATTTAGACATGGATCTTAATCTACACGATTATTTAGTGCAGCATCCGTCTGCCACCTTTTGCGTAAAAGCGATTGGAGATTCGATGATTGACGCCGGAATACAAAGTACAGATGTAATGGTAATTGACAGAGCTCTGACTCCTAAAAACAACGATATCGTATTGGCTGTTATTGACGGAGAATTTACTGTGAAACACATCAAGAAAAGCGATGACGCGCTATATCTTATGCCTGCCAACGAAAACTATAAACCAATGAAAATTACATCCGAAATGAACTTTCAAGTTTGGGGTGTAGTTACTTTTATAATCCATAAAGCAAATGCTAGCTCTCGCTGATTGCAATAATTTTTATGCTTCTTGCGAAAGAGTTTTTCAACCCCATTTACAAAATAAGCCTGTGGTTGTGCTTTCTAATAACGACGGTTGTGTTATTGCTCGTAGCAATGAAGCAAAAGCATTGGGTATTAAAATGGGAGAACCTGCTTTTAGGCTAAAAGACATTATAAAAAGTAAAAACATACAGGTTTTTTCTTCCAATTTCGCCTTGTATGGAGATATGTCCAAAAGGGTAATGAGTACCATGAGAGAGGAAGTAAAACGAATGGAAGTGTACTCTATTGACGAGTCCTTTATGGACTTTAGTGGGGAAGCAAGTCCTGAAGAAAAAGCCATTGCCTTACGAAAGAAGGTTTTACAACACACCGGAATACCTATTTCTATCGGGATAGCCCCAACCAAAACGCTATGTAAGGTGGCGGGTTTAATTGCTAAAAAACACACAAAAACAGGTGTCTTTTTACTTAACGACAAAAAGCTAATAGAGCGTGCCTTAAAATGGTTACCAGTAGAAGATCTGTGGGGAGTAGGCCGAAAACATGCTTCCTTTTTAAAAAATGTAGGAATCAATACCGCTTATGATTTATGTAATGCCGACAATAGCTGGATAAAAAGACATTTATCGGTAATCGGCTTAAGAATGGTCAAAGAACTTAGAGGAACGCCTTGCTTTGGATTAGAAGAAAATGCTAAACAGAAAAAAAACATTTGTACTTCTCGTTCTTTCGGAAAGAAAGTTAACAAACTAGAAGAATTAAAAGAGTCCGTTAGCAGTTTTGCTAGCGATTGCGCCTATAAGCTACGACAACAAAAAAGTTGTGCTACAAGAATTAGCATCTTTATTACTACCAATCCTTTTAACCCAAACGCCAAACAGTACAAAGGACTAACCAGTATAAAGATGGACACTCCAACAAATGACAGTATAGAAATTGTACGACTAGCTTTACAGGCCTTGGAAAAAGTCTACAGAGACGGATATGTGTATAAAAAAGCAGGAGTTGTAGTAAGCGATATTGTTCCTCAATCACAACAACAGCTTAGTTTGTTCGACAATTTAGACAGAAAAAAACATCAAAAAATAATGAGTTCGCTCGATCTAATTAATAACAAGATGGGCAAAGACAAAGTGCGGCTAGCAGTACAAGGACATCAAAGAAAATGGCGCCTAAAACAAGAGCGTCTCTCCCCTTGCTACTCAACACAGATTAAGGAAGCTTTAGTAATTAAGCTATAAAATTGTTGCAATTGTAGGCAAAAAACATATTACTTAAAGCCTACTTCATGAAAAAACATGTCTTTGCGATAGCATATATGTACTTAAATTAACGATTCAAAAAGTTGAAAACTCAACAATTACAGGCTTGACAGTTGTCAATCTATTTAGCCAGACAACTTATAGCGTTCCTTATTATGAAAACTCGCTTTACCAATGGATTTTAAATGAGGGTGGAACTATTCTTAGTGGAGAAAACAGCACTCAGGTAGTGATTGACTGGAATACATTAGGCGCACCTCAATTATGCTTAAGCGAACTAACAAAGATGGCTGCTTAAAAGACACTATTTGTACTAGAATAAGAGTTACTGAAAGCACAAGTATAGAAGAGTTATATTCTAACACTTATGTTTTTCCAAATCCAATCGAAGACAAGAGCATAATATATTTAGAGCCAAATCATACATTTAATTCTGCCTTGCTATATAACATAGAAGGTAAGAATATAACAAGATACTCCATTGATAAGAATCAAGAAAAAGTTAATATTAATCGAAAGAATATAACTCCTGGATTTTATATGATAAAGCTAGTTAGTTTAAATGGTGATAGGCACCTTAGAGTAATAATAAAATAAAAACAAGAAGTGACTTTTAATTATTTAAATTTGTAGGAAATAGATAATCTAACATAAATTTTGAAATTCAATACCCACTCTTCTTTTGAATCTTTAGCAAGAATAAATGAAAATATATTAGCTAAAAATCCATTTATAGGCTCTGCATTTTTGTCCGCTTTTCAAAAACATCACAAAGAAAATATCAAACACTATTTTTTAAGTTTTGAAGATGAGTCAAGCGAAGGATTTATTTATGCTCAGCAATTTAAAATTGGAGGAAGACAGATTAAAGGCTATCAAAAGAAAAACAATATTCGAAAAAGAATTAATTCTTTTTTTTTAGGCATGTTTAATTTTAAGATAATTGGTTTAGGAAACAATTTCTTAACTAATGAGCCAAGTGTTTCTTTACAAGGGAGCATCAAAAATCAAGACTTATTTCTGAAAAAACTTATTAAAAAATTCTCAAGCGAAGAATGTGTCAGTAAATTTATATTTCCTGATCATTTTTTTGAAACTGTTGGGATAAAATCTCCTGAAGAAAAATTTCCAAATCTAATTGCGCTAGAAGTAGAAGAAGATATGTCAATAGACGTTCGCTCCCACTGGCAAAATTTGGAAGACTATAGTAAAGATTTAAGCAAAAAATATAGAAAACGAATAAAGAGCGTATTTGCAAAAAGTGAAAAATTGAGATTTAAAATTCTTAATCAAGAAGATTTGAAAAATAACAATGAAAAAATGCAAAACTTGTTTAACAACGTAAGAGAGTCTTCTACTTTTTATAGCGTTCCTTTCAATGTAAATAGTTATGCTGATTTTCAAAAAATAGATAACCCAAAATCGATAATATATGGTTGTTATTTAGAAAATGAACTTATTGCTTTTAGCTCAGAATGGATTACCAACAACAAGCTTTACTCTTATTTTATAGGCTTAGATTATAACTATAGCCGAGCGCATAGTGTGTATGACAGAATCCTGTACAATACTATTAGCAATGGTATAGAAAAAGGAGTAGAAACTATTGTTTTTGGTCGTACGGCAGGAGAATTTAAAAGTAATTTTGGAGCCGTACCTAAAAGATCATTTATTTACATATATCTGAAAAATCCTATTCTAAGATTTTTTCTGAGGCCTTTCTTATCGTTTATTAAGCCAAAAAAGTGGATTCAAAGAAATCCGTTTAAATCTTAGTTTTCTTACAAATCAGTCAAAAAACAAAATAAAAACACTGTTTTTGGTCGTTTTACTCTCTTTTTTTGCGTTTTTTGACGCTTATACAACTTTTTTAATTCCAGGGTTTTTTATAAATAAATACATAGATTTGTAAGGAGATGAATATAGAAGAATTTTTAGTCGTCATTCCTGCTAGAGCAGGTTCTAAAAGAATTAAAAATAAGAATAGAGCCTTGTTTAATAATAAGCCACTTATTACTCATTCAATCGAGTATGCTAAAGAGCGTATAGGCGCTGATATCATAATAAATACAAACGATAAGTTAATCGCTCCTATTGCACAGAAATATGGTGTAGAAATAATGTGGAGAGAAGAGCATTTAGCTCAAGATGAAAGCTCTACATTAGAAGTGCTAAAAGATGTAGTTAAGAGAGCTAATAATAAATATAAATTTATTGTTTTGTTACAGCCTACTAATCCGCTTCGTCCCAAAAACTTATTTAAAGAATGTCTTGACTTATTATCTAAAAATCCAAATCAATCGGTAATTACAGTAGGTGAAAACAAACATAAATTAGGAACAATAAATAACAAGGCCTATCAGCCAACGTCTTATTCTTTCGGACAAAGAAGTCAAGATTTAGAACCTTTATTTTACGAAAACGGATTGATGTATATCATCCCTTTAAAGTCTATTAGTGAAGGGGAATTAATGACAGAAAATCCATCCGCTTGTATTGTTAAGCATCCTTTTTCCACCGTTGATATAGACGATGAAATAGACTTAAAGTGGGCTCAATTTATCTCAAAAAATTATAGCGATGAATAGTATTGAAATAGCAGGAAGAAAAATTGGTGGCGAACATCCTCCTCTAGTGATTGCAGAAATAGGAATCAACCATAACGGAGACTTGCAAATAGCCAAAGAAATGGTCGATGCCGCTCAAAGAGCTGGAGTGGAAGTAATAAAACACCAGACTCATATTGTTGAAGATGAAATGAGTGGTGCAGCAAAAAAAGTTGTTCCCGGAAATGCAGACATTTCGATTTATGAAATAATGGACAACTGCTCTCTAAACGAACAAGATGAGTTAGAGCTTAAAAATTATGTTGAGAAAAAAGGGTTGATTTTTATTAGCACACCTTTTTCTAGAGCTGCAGCTAATCGTTTACAAAAATGGGATGTTCCTGCATATAAAATTGGATCTGGTGAATGTAATAATTATCCGCTACTAGAACATATAGCCTCCTTTCAAAAGCCAGTCATTTTAAGTACTGGAATGAATACTATTGAAAGCGTTTCTAAAGCTGTTCAGATTTTTAAAGCCCATAAAGTGCCATTAGCATTATTGCACACTACAAACCTCTATCCTACTCCAAATCATTTAGTTAGGCTTGGAGCAATGCAAGAACTAGCAAATGCCTTTCCAGACACTGTTTTCGGCTTATCTGATCATACTATTTCTAATCATGCTTGTTTTGGAGCAGTAGCGTTAGGAGCCTCTATATTAGAAAGGCATTTTACCGATCACATGAGTAGAAAAGGGCCTGACATTGTTTGCTCAATGGACGAACAGGCTTGCAAAGAATTAATAGAAGGCTCTAATATAATGTGGCAGCAAAGTGGAGGAAAAAAAGAACCTGCCAAAGAAGAACAAGTAACTATTGACTTTGCCTTTGCAACTCTTTGTTCCATTCAAAAAATTGAAAAAGGACAAACTCTAACAAAGGAAAATATTTGGGTGAAAAGACCTGGAACGGGGCCAATTTTAGCAGAACATTTTAATGCTATTTTAGGCAAAAAAGCAAAGCGAGATATAAAACACGACGAGCAACTTGATTGGTCTGATTTTGAATAATGGAAAATAAAAAAATTCTTTTTTTAAGTGGAACTAGGGCTGATTTTAGCAAACTAAAGTCATTGATAAGCGTAAGTCAACAATCATCATTATTTGATGTGAGTATTTTTGTGACAGGAATGCACCTCCAAAAAGAGTATGGCTATACCGTCAACGAAATTGAAAAATCAGGTTTTAAAAATATTTATACTTTCGAAAACCACACCGCAGAGACTAGTATGGACCTAACTCTCTCAAAAACCATAGAAGGATTGTCGGCTCATGTGAAACAAAACAAGCCAGATCTTATAGTTGTTCATGGAGATAGAGTGGAGGCCTTAGCTGGGGCCATAGTTGGTTCTTTAAACAACATTTTAGTTGGCCATATTGAAGGGGGCGAAGTGTCGGGAACAATCGATGAATTAATTAGACATTCGGTCAGTAAAATGAGTCATATTCATTTTGTGTGTAATCAAGTTGCTAAGAATAGGCTAATACAAATGGGTGAAATTGATTCCCATATTTTTGAAATAGGCTCACCAGATATTGACATCATGTTTTCTAGCAAATTGCCAAGCATTGAAAAAGCAAAAAGCCGATACGAAATTCCATTTGAAAAATACGCTCTTCTAATGTTTCACCCAGTAACAACAGAGCAGGAATTGATAGAAAAGCAAATTAACGATCTAATAGATGCGGTATTAGAGGATGAAAACAACTATGTAGTTATTTACCCTAACAATGACATGGGATCTAGCACCATAATCAAAGCCTTTTCTAGATTAGAAAATAATAAAAGGTTTCGAATATTTCCATCCTTAAGATTCGAATATTTTTTAACTTTTCTCAAAAACTGTCAGTTTATTATTGGTAATAGTAGTGCCGGAGTTCGAGAAGCTCCATATTATCAAAAACCAAGTATCGATTTAGGTAATCGTCAGAAAAATAGAAATAAAAGCGAGAGTATTATTAATTGTAATTTTGGGATAAATGAAATTGCAAACGCTATAAAACAGAGTCAAAATTTAAATAATTTCGAATCCCCTTTAGCTTTTGGAGAAGGTAAAAGTGATCAACTTTTTCTCGATATTATTAAAGACAATTCGTTTTGGAAAATCCCTTGTCAAAAACAATTTAGAGATCAAAAATTAGCCAATTAACATTATTGAATCAAAAAAATCGTTAAATTTGAGTAATTAGAATGTTTCCTTAAAGCTATTCTTTTATGAAATTTACATGTATAAAACGTCCTCCGTTTTGATTTTCAAAATCACTTCTGTCTTACATCAACAATAAGGATTTAATCCTTGTTTATACAACCATATTCTTAAATTTAAATCATGAAAAAACGAACATCAAATTCTAGCCT
>JABAYQ010000070.1:0-255 GCA_018608925.1 Cryomorphaceae bacterium
CAATTAATGTTTGCCCATTTAAACTATAAAAATGTTTTGTCCATAAGGTGTCTCCTTGTAAATCTGTTTTTATTAGATAACAGGTGGTATTTGTAGTGTTTCCTAGAAGATATAGGTTGTTATTGTCTTCAGATATCATCATATATTTGGCACTATTTCCTTGATATTGTTTAGCCGTAATAGTATCTCCATAAGCATCTAACTTTAACAAAGAAACAGTTTGATCTCCATTACCCATAAACACATATGTATAAT
>JABAYQ010000070.1:265-3752 GCA_018608925.1 Cryomorphaceae bacterium
GAGACAGGTTAGAGCATCACCATATCCTAAATTGTAAATCACTGACCCATCAGGACTCATTCTCAAAAGCCACGATTCCCAATTGCCAATTTTATTTTGTCCTGTGTATATTAGGTCTCCATTATCAGCCAATGATACTGAATAGAAAAATTCTGAACCCACTCCATCGAAAACATAATCTTCAATAAGGTTCCCAGATTCATTGATTTTAATAATATATCCTGCCATTAAATTAAATCCATTAGTTGCTGCTCTTCCCGCAATAACAAATTTATTTGTACTTTCCTTAATAATTTTGAAACCGACATCTCCACAATAAGCTCCAGCACATCCAGATCCGCCAAATGTTCTTGACCAAATAACGTTTCCTAACAAGTCTGTTTTAACTACAAATACATCAGTAACACTATCGGTTGTATAACTTGCAGTACTTCCACACATATAATAATAGCCGTTGTCTTCAATTACCGAATTAAATTCGTCTGTTTTATCGCCGCCATAGTTTTTAGTCCATAACATGTCGCCATTAAAGTCGACTTTCATTAGCATAGCATCTGGGCCGTTAACTCCGGCAATTAGGAAGTTGCCATCAGAAGTTTCAATAAAGTCTCTACCGCCATTGGTAATAGAGTTACCATATAGTTTTGTAAACTCTTGTGCAATTACAAAATTGCTCATTAGAGCCAATAGAAAGGTCAAGAAATGTCGCATTGTTTATTAAGGTTGTTTAAAAACCAAATATAAAAAAAAAACAGAGAGGATTTTGAAGTTAAATGTCTGCCTATCTGTTGATGCTAATTTTCTTGGTAATAGT
Source organism: Cryomorphaceae bacterium (assembly GCA_018608925.1). Taxonomy (GTDB): domain Bacteria; phylum Bacteroidota; class Bacteroidia; order Flavobacteriales; family UBA7312; genus JABAYQ01. Next base: position 1,080 of record JABAYQ010000070.1, read on the forward strand.
ATTGTTATTAGAAGAGATTTTAATGAAATAGATTCCTTCTGACTCAGAGCTTAAATCTATTGTGTTTGTTCCTTTAAAAAGAGATTCTTGTTTGTAAACTAATTTACCTAAAGTATTAAATACCGATAACTTAGTTTGATTTGTTTCATTATCAAAACGAATATTTATCAATCCGGTAGATGGGTTAGGAGATATGGTAAAAGCATTGCTGAAATTATCGATTTGAGTAGGAATTATGCAATTGTTTTCGCATTCGCTTAAGCTTGAGTATTCGCCACTTCCATCCATTGGGTCAATACAGGCTTGCAGGCCATTACATCTATAGCTTTCTACATAGCATTCCATTTCTCCGATTTCTATAGTGTCGACATTGGTTGCTCCAATTTGATGAGTCCCACTAGCGATAATGTTTCCTAGATTATCTATAATCTCATAGTTGTTTCCGTTCCATCCATCATTAGAGTTGTCATACATCTCGAATACATAACAATTATATTCTAAGCAAATATTGGTTGATTGAGCTCCTCCTGTTGCAGAAGGGTAATCGTCTCCTATTGCTACAATATTCCAAGCTAAACCTTCAGAGGCGTCTTCTGCGCTAATTACTAGCGTTAATAGATTAGACTCGCAATAGGTGCAAGATCCGTCGTTGATGTCTGCATCGGGGTTGTAGTTAACAGCAGTACTATCGTTACAGCCACATTCTAAGTCAGTTTGGTATTTCATTAAATCATTAAAATACATTTCAGTACTTCTGTTTAATCCTGAAGTTAAATAAACGTCGCAATTAATAACAAAACTTCCTAGAGCCCATCTTGCTCCACCTGGGTGAGATTCTAAAGATGTCCAAGAGTCTGTTTCTGGAGTATACTCCCAGAATTCACCAGAATCTAGTGGGCCGTGGTTGTCGCCATCGCCACTCAAGATATATCCTTTTCCGTTTAAAGAAAATTGTGTTCCCGCTACTCTTCCTTCTCCAGAAAATTCGTTTAAAGTTATCCAGCTATCATTGCTAGCATCGTATTTGTAAAAGTCGTTGTAAACGTTAATATTTCCGTTTATAGTATTTCCGTGACCAAAGCCAACGTAAGCTATACCGTCTATTCCAAAGTAAAATGGGTGATGTCTGTTTCCGTTTTCAAATTCTGCTTTTTCTGTCCAACTGTCTGTTGTAATATCGTATTGCCACCAATCTCCTAAATTACCCATAGAGTTACTACCTAGTCCCATGTAAATTTTGTCATCAGCAAGTATTAAAGCCGGATGGTTTCTTCCTCCTGAAGGGAAGTTAGCTAAAGCGGTCCATTCGTTGTTAGCGAATTCGTATCTCCACCAATCTGTTGGAAATTCAGATCCATAAGAGCCAAAACCTACATAGGCAAACTGTTCATCGCTCACTGCATAAGAAAACCCTCTAGGGCCTCCAGGAAAATCTGCTAGTTGCTCCCAAGTATTGGTTTGAGAATCATAACGATGAACATCATCTAAATACTCACCAAAACTATTGTTACCTGCCATTACAAAACCATATCTGTCGTCAGAAAAAGTAATAGGGTGGTGACGGCTATCTCCATTGTAAGAGTCTAAACTAGTCCATGACTGGGCTTGAGATTCTGAAAACACAGAGCTAATTAGTAAAACTAATGAAAGGATAAAAGTTGGAATGAATTTAGACATCTTTGTATATAAGTTAAGAGGTACAAATTTACTCAAAAAGAAATTATCTTTTAGTGCCTTCTATCCTTTAAACATGGTTCTTATTTTTTAATGAATTTTTTAGAAATTTCTTGGCCATTTACTATAGCGTTTAATAGATATGTTCCTGAGGATAAGTTCTTAATATTGATAGTTGTCTTTTTAGAATTTATCTTTTGTGATTTTACTATTTTACCATTGATGTCTAGTACATTAATTTCATTAGGAAAATCATTATTAAATTCGAGTGTGATAAACTCTTTGGTGGGATTAGGGTATGTAGAGAATATCTCATTTATTTTATCTAAATCATTTAGTCCGGCTATTGTGTTGTAAGTAATTTCTAATTTTGGATGGAGGTTTGATGCTGTATGTTCGCTAGAAGCAAATGTTAGTGCTTTATAAGCAAGCTCGTTTTCCATTTTAAGCATAAAACCGAAGCTAGTAGAAGAGCTATCTACCATGTCTTGAACTAAAGTGCTTACATCTATGTCTAAATAGTTTTGAGTAACCGAAGTACTTCTAGCAACGGTTTGCTGATTTACCTCTGTAGTTGTTGGTTTGTTGTTCCAAGTTATTTCTGTTTCGGACCAATCTTGGTTTACTCTCTGAATTAGCATTTCATTTTCTCCTTCTTGTTGGGTGTAACCATTATTTGCAAAATGAAACAAAGATAATTTAGCATCCGTTATCATTGAGTTTGCAGGGATTTGAGAAAGATCAAATTGTAAAATTCCTCTTATAGTGTCATTACCTTGGTTTACGTTATCCCATACCCAAACTTCTGATCGGATAACGTTGTTAAGCTCGAAATTAGAAGCATTGTTTTCTCCAAAGTTTGTGTTTTCAAAAGGATCGTAAGACCATATCCAAGCATCTTTACCATCTTGGGTTCCTGGTTGAAGTACTATGGTTGTTTGAGCGTTTAGAGAAATTGCGATTAAGGTTATCGCAATAATTGAAGTAATTTTTTTCATG
>JABAYQ010000095.1 GCA_018608925.1 Cryomorphaceae bacterium
TCCTTAATTGCTGCGTTCAAAAAGCAAAACGGAATTGCTTTAGGTAATTTAATTGGTTCTAATATTTTTAATATTCTTGCTGTTTTAGGTATAACTTCTTTCTTCGTGGAATTGAATTTAGAAGATAAAACGATTTTTTATACCGACCTTATTTGGATGATGGCCTTTGCTCTAATTATTTATCCTCTTCAAAAAATTGGCAAAAAAAATATGCTAGGACTTAGAGAAGGGATTGTAATCCTTGCAATGTACCTAGCATACTTATACTTTTTGTAAACTATTTACTAATCTACACTTTTTACAGTTTTAATAATTCTTGCTGCAATTTTGTAAGGATCTCCGTTTGAAGCAGGTCTTCTGTCTTCCAGCCATCCTTTCCAACCGTTTTCAACGGTCATAATGGGAATTCTAATAGAAGCGCCTCTGTCTGACACTCCGAAACTAAAGTCGTTTATTGAAGCTGTTTCGTGTAAGCCTGTAAGACGTTGGTTGTTAAACTCACCATATACAGAAATATGTTCTTTAGTCAATGGACGGAAAGCTTCACATATTCTTTCATATGTTTCTTTTGACCCACATTCTCTTAATAGACTATTTGAGAAGTTTGCATGCATTCCAGAACCGTTCCAGTCTCCTTTGATTGGCTTAGGATGATATTCGATATAGTAACCATAGCTTTCGGTTAATCTATCTAGTAAATACCTTGCAATCCATATTTCATCACCAGCTCTTTTTGCTCCTTCAGCAAATAATTGAAATTCCCATTGTCCACTAGCTACTTCTTGATTGATGCCTTCAAAGTTTAATCCAGCTTCAATGCAAAGATCCGCATGCTCTTCGACAAAGTCTCTTCCGTGAGTGTTTCTTCCTCCAACTGAGCAGTAGTACAGTCCCTGAGGCCCAGGGTAGCCTCCTAAAGGAAAGCCTAGTGGAAGCTGAGTGTTGGTGTCCATTATGAAATATTCTTGCTCAAAACCAAACCAGAAGTCATTATCATTGTCATCAATAGTTGCTCTAGCATTAGATTCGTGTGCTGTTCCATCCGAATTTAAAACTTCTGTCATAACCAAAAAACCATTTATCCTACTTGGGTCTGGATAGATAGCTACTGGCTTCAGAAGGCAGTCTGATGCGCTTCCTGATGCCTGTTTAGTTGAACTTCCATCAAAAGACCATACTGGACAATCTTCTAGTTTTCCGCTAAAGTTGTTTACTACTTTAGTTTTGCTTCTCATGTTTTGAGTCGGACTGTATCCGTCTAGCCAAATGTATTCTAATTTACTTTTACTCATTTTCTTTAGTGATAATGGTTAGTTATATTGTTTTCACAAAATTATTTTTTTGTGTTAAATTTACACTATCAATATTTAAAAATTATGAACAACTTTTTAAGAGTTTAAGTCTTGTTATTTTTAAATAAAATAAATCGTTATTTTAGCAAAAATTCTAATTGAATAAAATGAAACATTTACTTTCACTATTATTAGTTGTTTTTTTAATGAGTTCTTCAGCCATTGCTCAGAAAAAAACAAAGACATCAAAAGCTGATAAAGCTTTTCTTCTTCAGAACTACTTCGAGGCAGGACTGCTTTACAAGGCTAGTTATTCCAAAGAAAAAAATAGAGCTAAAAAAGCTGAATTAATTTTTTTACAAGCTGAGTGCGGTAGATTAATAGGAACTCCTATTTATTTAAAAAAAGCTGCCAGCCTGTATAAAAGAGCTATTAGAGCCAAATATCCACACCCTGACGTGTATTTGAGGTATGCTCAGGTTTTACAAAAACAACAATCTTTTTCGGATGCTATGGTGCAATTCGAAAAATATAAATCTTTTAAACCAAACGACGAACGAGCTACATTAGGGATTAACTCATGTATCTTTGCATTAGATGCTATTGAAAATCCTACCCGTTACGAGATTACGCCTTTTCAGTATAATTCTCCACAATCTGATTACGCTCCAAGTTTTGGGTCTAGTAATTACGATGTTTTGTTTTTCACTTCATCTAGAGATGGTTCAGTTGGTAAAGGAACAGACGGATTTACTGGAGATTCTTATACCGACCTATATAGTGTTAAAAGAGACCGTAAAGGTAAATGGACAAGACCAGCTCCATTTCCTGAGCCAATGAATACTGAAAATCATGAAGCTGCAACTACTCTAACAAGAAGGGGTAACGAAATGTATTTTACTAGATGTAACGAAAGTGATAAAAATAAGCCAGTTCCTACTTGTGAAATATATTATTCTAAGAAGAAAGGTAAAGGTTGGATATCTCCTGTCTTGGTTCCACTTCCTTATGATAGTCTTAGTAGCTTCGGACATCCATCTATCTCTTCAAATGGAAAAGCATTGTACTTTTCATCTGATATGAAAGGTGGTAGTGGAGGAAAAGATATATGGTTGATAAAGAAAGAAAAAAGAGATGAATGGAGTGAGCCAATTAACCTTGGGTCAGAAATAAATAGTGAAGGGGATGAATTATTTCCTTTTATTCACGAAGACGGTTCATTGTATTTTTCTTCAAACGGTATTGTAGGAATGGGAGGTATGGATATCTTCAAAGCTGAGTTTGATGAAGAGAATAATCTTAGGTCTGTAGTAAATATGAAAAGTCCTATTAATTCTCCAAACGATGATTTCGGAATTATTTTTGAAGGTAAAAATGAAAGAGGATATTTGTCATCTAACAGGGTTGGAAGTAAGGGCGATGATATTTATCAATTCGTTCTTCCTTCAATAAATTTAGTTATTTCTGGTGTTGCGAACGATGAAGATTCTAAAAAAGCAATTGTTGGAGCTGTTGTTACTTTGATTGGTACCGACGGAACTACTTCTGAGACAATAACTGATAATGCAGGTTTTTACACATTTGGTAAAGATGTTATTAAAGCAGGAATAGCTTACGAAATTACAGTTTCTAAAGAAGGATACCTTACTAAGAACGCTACTCAAACAACTTTAGGTGTAACTAAAGACAAGGAGTTCCCTGTTAATATTTCTCTTGAGCCAACTCAAAAAGAAATCATTCTTCCTAAAATTGAATACGACTACAATAGTTCAGCATTAAGATCAGACTCTAAGCTATCTTTGAATAAATTGATACTGGTTCTTAAAGAAAACCCTAACGTAGTAATTCAATTGCGATCACACACTGACAATAGAGCAGGCGAAGATTTCAATTTAAAACTTTCTCAGGAAAGAGCTCAAATTTGTGTAGATTATATGGTTTCTAAAGGAATCAATAAAAAACAATTGAAAGCTCTAGGGATGGGTGAATCAGAACCGTTCTTAATGGATGTTAAAAACGGTAGGTTAAAGCCTAACGATGTTTTAGACGAAACTTACATTAACAAGCTTAAAAGAAAGAAAGATATTGAGAAAGCACATCAATATAATAGAAGAACAGACTTTAAAGTAATGACTGATCTTTTTTATGATATTGAAACAAATAAAGTGAAGTCAAAAAGTAGAAAATAAATATTTTCTATAACACATAAGACTACCTAAGAGATTAGGTAGTCTTTTTTTATAAATATGGGAACAGATAGATACAATCAAAGAGGAGTTTCAGCAGACAAAGAAGATGTCCATGCTGCCATTAAAAATGTAGACAAAGGTTTATTTCCTAAAGCCTTTTGTAAAATTACGCCAGATTATTTAACTAACGATGAGGATTATTGTATTGTAATGCACGCTGATGGAGCAGGAACAAAGTCATCATTAGCTTACATGTACTGG
>JABAYQ010000129.1 GCA_018608925.1 Cryomorphaceae bacterium
TTGAAAAAAGGTATCAAAAGAAGTTCCGTTTAGTCCTTCAAAGTCATTTCTTACAAATCCCCAAAGTGCTTTAGCAAATAAAGGATCTGAACTTTGAGAAACGCTTATGCTATTTGGTGTAACACCTTCAGGCGGATTTTCGCCCCATTGAGTTTCTTTGGTATGTGCTAATCTCTTGTGCTCGATCATGATGGTGTTTCCTAGTGTGTCGGGGTCGCTATATCGAAACCAGATATTTCCTAAGTTTACTCTTGGAGCTGTTTCATCGTTTAGAAACCATATGCTATCCATTTGATGTTCGTTAGGAATAATCGTTGTAGCACTTAAAGTGTCACCATTATGGTAAACGTTTAGTTGGTATTGCTCTCCAAATTTTCCTATGGCAGAAGAGTAAGGAGCTTCTTCTAAAAAATTAATTGGCCATTCGATGTAAAAACCTGGTACAGATATTGCGATAGAGTCTATTGCATCGTCTATTTGTGCAATCCCAAAATCGGGAATGTCATTAATGTTAATTAAATCGACTGTTACACCATATTGATTGGTAACAGTTACTTGGGCATCTTTTACATATAGATCCGCTAATGAAGAGGCTCCAACAGGAGAGAAGTAAGGCTCGCTATTAGTAAGAATGATATAAGCAGGATAGCCGTCTTGAATTACCCCTTCGACTACTAATTTGTTTTCTGTATTTCCTTGGCTAAAGTCAATTTCTTTCTCAAATTCGAAACCACAAGAAGAAATAAAAATAGTACTAATAAGGATGTAAATGTATTTTCTCATAGGATTAAAAGTTAAAATTCCATGCAATAGAAGGAATGATTGGGAATAATGAAATTTGGAATGCCTTAGGCTCTAATTGGCCATCGCTTAAAGAACCTTCTCCCTCTACGTCGAAGTAAATGAAGTAAGGATTGGCACGGTTATAAACGTTATAAATAGAAAAATTCCAAGAGGAATTAAATTTCTTGTTGGGTTTATTTCTGGTGTAAGTAGCAGATATATCCATTCGGTGATACGGACTCATTCTGTAGCTATTGCGATCGCCAAATTGAGTAAACAAATTACCATCAACCACATATCTGTCAACCGTAGGAGTGAGGGTGTTTCCTGTTGCGTATACAAAGATAGCAGAGAAGACCCATTTGTCGTTCAGTTCGTGAGTAGCAGTAACCGACAAATCGTGTGTTCTGTCGTACTTGGCAGGGAATAATTGTCCGTTATTTAATTCTTCGAAATACCTTTCTGTTTTGGCAATAGTGTAACCAATCCATCCTGTAGTTTTTCCTAATCTTTTCTTGATGAAAAATTCTAGCCCGTATGATTCTCCACTTCCAAAAGTAAATGCATTATCAGAACTAGAGTTGGTATTGTCTTCTGGAAAAACCCCTTCTTTATATTCTATTAGGTTGTCAATTTTTTTGTGGTATGCTTCAATAGAAGTTTCCCATCTGTTATTGAAAAAGTTTCTAAATAATCCTGCTGCAAATTGTCTTCCATACTGTGGCTTGATAGTTTTAGAACTAGGAATCCATAAATCAGTTGGTAAAGAAACACTAGAGAAAGATGCAAGGTGAACGTATTGGTAGTTCTGAGTATAAGAAGCTTTGAAAGAAGATTTCTTATTTAGTTTATAACGCAAAGATATACGTGGTTCTAGATGGCGGTGGTTGTTAGTGCTGTCTAGGGTTACTTCATTCTTTAGGTAATTACGGAAAGTAATTGGTCCTCCAAACTGAAAGCTGCTATACCTTAAGCCGGCATGAACTTTTAATTCTTCCGAGAATTCTATATCGTCTGAAATGTATAAAGCTCCTTCGTTGGAGTATTGCTTAAAAATAGATTCTGGCTCGAAAGATACGTCTCCAGACCTTCCTGATACAGAACCAGGAACAAAGGTATGGTATGTGAATTGTGTTCCGAATTTAATGGTGTGTTTGTAGTTAGGCAGGTAAGAGAAATCTACTTTGGTATTCCAGTCTCTTACTCCCGAAGAAAGTTCGAATTCGAAGTCGTTCTGTTCGGCAGAAAAAGAAAACTGATAATCGCTAAAAATAACAGAGGTATTCATGAATAGCTTGTCGTTAAACAAGTGGTTCCATCTAGCTGAAGCAGTAGCGTTCCCCCAAGGGATATTGAAATAAAAACCTCTATCCTCATTATTGAAAGTAAAGACATCTCTTCCGAAATAGGTGCTTAAAAATATTCTGTCGTTATCCGATATTCTATAATTTACTTTAGAAGTAAGGTCATAGAAATAATATCCTGTTCCTTTAAAAGCAGAAGAATCGCTAATTAATGGTTTTACCAATACATCAATATAAGTTCGTCTGGCAGAAATAATAAAAGAACTAGTATCTTTTTTTAGTGGACCTTGAAGAGTTAGTTTAGAGGATACTAAACCCAATCCTCCATCTACTTCAAACTTCTTGTTGTTTCCTTCCTTCATCGATATGTCTAGAACAGAAGCTAGTCTACCACCATACTGAGCTGGCATTCCCCCTTTAATAAGGTTGATATCTTTTATAGCGTCGGCATTAAAAACAGAGAAAAAACCAAATAGGTGAGAGGCATTGTAAACCGTTGCTTCATCAAGCAAAATAAGGTTTTGATCTGGCCCTCCACCTCTTACATAAAAACCCGAAGAACCTTCTCCAGAAGATTGCACTCCTGGTAGTAATTGTATGGTTTTCAACACATCTACTTCGCCCATAAAAGCAGGCAGTTTCTTTATATTTTTAACATCTACTCTTACCTGACTCATGTTGGAAGTTTCCACATTTCTGTCAGCTCCTTCTGCTTCAATAACTACCTCATTGGTTACAATAGATGAGTTTTCTAAAGAGATATTTATTCTGAGGTCTTTGTTGAGGTTGATTTTTTTTTGTTGAGGTTGAAGTCCTAAAAAGGAAAAGTCAAGAGTATAATTACCTTCTTCGATAGTGATAGAGTAAAAACCATACTGGTTGGTAGATACTCCTTTCAGATTTTCTTTAATGTAAACAGTTGATCCGATTAGAAACTCTCCTGTTTCAGCTTCTTTTACGAAGCCACTAACCGTATATTTTTCTTGAGAAAAAGTTAGCTGTGAGCAAAAAATAAAAAGAAGGCAAAAAAGATATTTTTTCATTGTTGGTAAAGAATGTAATTGTAAGGTGCAAAGGTAAAACAATTACAAAGGATAATATCTATACTTTTTCTATAATTTTTGGGTGTGTTTAAGCTGATTTATATAAGTACTGCTGAAACTCAACAAATAAGTTTTTAATCTCGATTACATCCCCGCCTAGTTCTGCAATTCTATCTTGTTGTGATTGGAACATACTAGAAAGTAACACTGGAAGCTTGTTTTGGTCTAATTCTCCTATACCAGTTTCAATATATTTACTCAATACAAATTCTATAAACTCTTTCTGTTTTTCATTCATCATTTTAAAATAGAATGATTTAAATATTTAAGTTTAATAAAAATTAGCTTTAATTATAAATCAGCCTTTTCAATAACCTTAGTTTCTATTGCTTCTCCGTCTTTATATATAACGGTTATGTTGAGTATTCCTTTATCGTAAAATTTCCATAGACCAGATCTGTTTCCTTCTTCAGAATATCCCTCTCTAATCAGGACACCTAAATCGTCATAGTATTTACAGAGTCCGTTAAGTTTTCCATCTTTGTATACTTCTGAGCTTTTAATAAACCCTTGTTCGTTGTATAGTTTTAGTG
>JABAYQ010000034.1:0-2514 GCA_018608925.1 Cryomorphaceae bacterium
TCATAAAACGTTACATTAGTGTAACATTATAAATATAGGTAAAATAGTTCTTGAATGTTTCCTAATCATAAAAAATTAAAAACTAAATTAAAAAGGCTCATTTAGCTCCCTAGCAAATCTATTAAGTGTCATATTATTTTAATGCGTTTGGTAATGCGGTGGTATAAATTTGGTTTTGCGATGGTATATGTTTGGCATTTAAATATTTCTACTTTAGATAAAATATTGTTTCTTAAACTGTAAATCATAAGGTATGTTTTGGTTTAACTGTTTTGAGGTAAAACTGTGAAGACTACCGACGGTGAATCTTGGTTTATAATCGATGACGAAAAGGACACTGTCAAGCCAATTAAAGAACCTATCTTTTCAAAGATAGTATTAGACTTAACCAACATTTAATCTGATAAAATATGACGCCCTAAAAAGGAAGTTTACAGCGAGGAAACAGCGGTGATTTAATGTGAAGATAACGTGAGGAAAATGAAATATTAACAGCGCAACAACAGCACAAATGTGATAAAACCTAATTCTAAGACTTGCACTGTTGAGTATTGCACTCTTTAATAAATTAAAAGGACATTATTTGAGTAGTTGTGAAAATCAAGGGTGTATCATCTATTATTTTATTTTCTATTAAATGAGTTCCTAAATCCTCATTAGTACCAAACAAATTCCAGTCGGATGTCAGATCATTTAAACTTTTGCAATAATAATCTCCGCCTGAGTTTGATTTAAAAATTATTGTATCATCATGGATAATTAAAACTCCAATTCCTCCACTTATAGGACCATCTGATATAAACGTCCATGATTGTCCATCATCAGAAGATTTAAAAATCTTATAAACCCCAGATCCTCTAGCTCCTTCTTCTGAAACAATGTAAATATCAGAATTATACATTTCCATAGAGTAGGTTTTCTGATCTCTCAAATTTGTCCAAGAAGAACCATCATCTAAGCTTGTGATTATTCCACCTTTATTTTTATCTCCAGCTGAGCTTACAAATAATTTGTTGTTAGTTTGGATAATATTGTACCAATCTTCCGCAATGTCACCTGAAGCTGCCGACCAATTAAATCCATCATCATCGGAATAATACATTTTTCGAGAGCCTCCTTTTTTTCCAACCACTATCCTTCCACTTGTAAGTCTAAGAAAATTATTGCCACCTGTACCTCCACCTGATAATCCTGTAGCAGTCCAAACTCCATTTGAATATCTATAAAGTCCGTTAGATTCACTCGCCACAAGAATATCACCATTTTGAGTTTCTCCCAATAAATTTGCTGCAGCATTAGGAGCGGTTTGAGTAAATCCTAAACTATTGTATGGACCCGATAATGATGTTGATGAATACACATCAGTAGTGGTCCTAAGTAGATAAGTCCCATCTATTCTTTTGTATACATTTGTAGGTCTATCAGCACTTAATATTGTTTGAGGTGAACAGGCGACTGCAGCCGGATTAACCGTTATTGTTCCTGTTACTGCTTCTGAAGTTGAAGCTCCAGCAAAAGCTATGCTATAGTTAAATGTACCTGTTGCACCAGGTGTTCCTGATATAGTAGCAATATTATTACCAAAAGCTAAAGTTACTCCAGACGGTAAGCCTGATGCAGAAGCTGATATAGACCCTGCACAAATAGGTGTTGGTGTATATACTATATCTGTAATAGCAGAACCAATTGTTACTGTCTGTGAGTTAGTACCACTTGTAAGTGCTACTGTAAACTCTTTACCCCATAGAGGTTTGTTGGAATCTGTAAGTGCAGAAGAGTCAGAAAAACTATTTGGTTCTGATGTAATGCCAGAAACACACCAGCCTGTTAAGTCTTGATTGAAATCTTGAGCACCATTAAACATAAATGTCATATCAGTAACACTAGAAGTATTCCAACTTCCTATATCTTGATTGAATGCAGTAGCCCCTGAAATAGTAGCTGTTTCTTGAAACATACTTCGCATAGACACCACACTAGAAGTATTCCAACTTCCAATATCCTGATTGAATGCTTCAGCATCCTTAAACATATTAAACATCGAAGTTACATTAGAAGTATTCCAATTACCAATATCTTGATTGAAAGCTATTGTATTAGCAAACATACTAGTAAAATTTGTCACGCTTGACATATCCCAATTCCCAATATTTTGATTGAATGCATAGGCATTAGAAAACATACCACTTATATCAGTAACTGCTGAAGTATCCCAGTTAGATATGTCTTGATTAAAGATTGTTGCAGCATTAAACATCTGGTTCATACGAGTCACATTAGAAGTATCCCAATTACCAATATCTTGATTAAAAGCAGGAGCAGCATAAAACACACCATACATCGAAGTTACATTAGAAGTAATCCAATTCCCTATATCTTGGTTGAATGCAAAGGCTTGAAAAAACATAGTTTGCATATTAGTAACATTAGAAACATCCCAATTTCCTATGTCTTGATTAAAAGATGATGCATTCCAAAAGATATTACTCATATCTGTCACACTAGAAGTGTCCC
>JABAYQ010000034.1:2524-3708 GCA_018608925.1 Cryomorphaceae bacterium
TATCCCAGCTAGATATATCCCCATTGAATTCTGAGCTACCAAAAAACATACTACCCATATTAGTCACATTAGAAGTGTCCCAAAATCCTATATCAGAATTAAAAGAAGTATTATCCTTAAAAAGCTCACTCATATTTGTAACCAGTGTTGTGCATAAATTCACATTCCCATTAGCAATCTGACCTGCAATCGTTGAATTATCAACTGCAGTATAGGTTACTCCACCAATCACAGCTGTATCTCCTACTATTGCATTAGGGCACTCACAAGTACCATTTACAAATGAGATTGATGAAGCTACACTAACAATTACTGTTCTTTGAACTACTGTTGCAGTATTACCCGCTGCATCAGAAACACTATACGATATTGTGTATGTTCCAGCTGTAGATGTATTAACTGAACCAGAAGTTGTTATAGACGATGTAATATCCCCATCAACATTGTCAGTAGCGGTTGCACCAGGGTCTGTGAAGGTATCTCCAACGGTTAAATTGATGGTAGAAGAGCCTGTTAATGATATTATTGGAGCAGTTGTATCATTCGCGTAATTACCAAACAACACATTTATCTCACTCTGGCTTAAGGCATAATTATACATTTTAACATCATCTAATTTTCCATTAAACGCATCATAAGCTGGATGATTCATTCTACCTAAGGCAAAATCTCCTGATAATGGTAATGTTTTTCCTGAATTACGAGAGTCAACCTCAACTCCGTCTACAAATGAAGTTAATGTACCGTTAGAGTTAAAATTATGAACAATGTGATACCAGTTATTATTATTAGACACCTCATCATATCCTTGATATTTATTATTCCCATTCTGCCAAGCTGTACCCCAGTCATTTGAATTATTTCCTCCATCATAAAAATCAAAAATTCGAGGTAGTTGACATCCATTTGCGGTTCTATTTATCCAAAAGGAAATACTAAATTCATTTATTACAGTTGACATATCTATATCTGAATCCATTCTTGTTCCACAGCTAGCACCAGAGAAATAAATAGCACCATTCTGGTTGCCAAATCTATCCGTTGTAAAAACACCTCCATTGTTAGTCCCGTGGTTACTATTCCCACTAGAATCCTGAGCATCTCCCTCAAATCTGTAATCAGCAATTATTAACTCTGGGGTTTTTACAACTACAGTTCTAGTTATTGAGCTTGAATTACCAGCT
>JABAYQ010000071.1 GCA_018608925.1 Cryomorphaceae bacterium
TGTTAAAACACCAAGCTCACAATTTGTATGGGCAGCGGCCTTTTTTAAATACGCAAAACCGTAGATTAATTGCAATGGCATAGAAGCAGAATCGCCAATTTTAAAGTTGTTTCTTGACCTTTCAGTTTGAGCACCCCAATATTTATCAGAAGGTACTTTTACTTCTCCCATTGTATCTTTTTCAATTCTATAGCTCATTGTTTTTTTATTAGGTAATTATCGCTTATTTTTGTACAAATCTAATTCAAATATTATAGATATGTTTCTTGGTTTCCTACTCTTCTTAGTAATCGCTGGTATGGCTTTTTGGTTATTAACTTTTATCATTAGCTTTCTTCCGTATTGGATTGGCGTATGGTTTATTGAATCATACCGTAACAGAAATCTCGAGGAAGAGATTAAATAATTTCTAGCACTCTTTCTGGAGGTCTAGCTATCACTGCATTTTTATTGTTTACTACAATAGGTCTTTCCATTAACTTTGGATACTTAGCTATTGCCATTATTGTTTCTTTGTGACTCAATGCTTTTCCCTTGTAGTTATCTTTCCATTCCATTTCATTTTTTCGAACTAACTCTTCAGGCTCTATTTTAAGAATAGAAATAATGTTTTCTAATTGCTGTTGGCCTAAAGGGTTTTTCAAATAAAGCACTACTTCAAAATCATCGTGCTTTTGACTTAAAATATCAAGAGCTTGTCTACTTTTCGAACATCTTGGGTTGTGGTAAATTGTAATCATAATTATTTTTGACCGAATTGCATTAAAAAGGCATTAATAAAATCATTTATTTCTCCATCTAATACGGCTTGAGTGTTAGATGTCTCATGATCTGTTCTTAAATCTTTTATTAATTTATAAGGATGAAGAACGTAATTTCTAATTTGAGAACCCCATTCGATTTTCTTTTTACTTCCTTCAATTTTATCTTTCTCAGACTGTTTTTTCCTTAACTCAATCTCGTATAACTGAGACTTTAAAAGTTGCAAGGCTTTATCTTTATTTTCGAACTGAGAACGTGTTTCAGAGTTTTCAATAATAATTCCGGTAGGACTGTGTTTTAATCTAACTGCGGTTTCAATCTTGTTGACGCCTTGACCTCCTGCTCCACCAGCTCTAAAAGTATCCCAAGTAATATGAGAAGGATTGATCTCTATTTCGATACTGTCATCAACTAAAGGATATACAAATACAGAAGAAAAAGAGGTATGCCTTTTAGCGTTAGAATCAAAAGGAGAAATCCGAACCAATCTATGAACTCCATTTTCACCTTTTAACTTACCAAAGGCAAAATCACCATCAAATTGTAAGGTGACAGATTTAATTCCTGCAGCTTCTCCCGCATGAAAATCCAATTCCTTGACTTTAAATCCGTTTTTTTCTCCGAACATAATGTACATTCTCATGAGCATTTCTGCCCAATCCTGACTTTCTGTTCCTCCTGCACCAGGGTTAATTACTACAACAGCAGGAAGATTATCCTCTTCCCCACTTAACATATTCTTAAACTCTAAATCTTTTAGCTTTTTGAATGCTAGATTAAAGGCAGCCATCACTTCTTGCTCACTTGCATCGCCTTCAGAAAAGAACTCGAATAAAATAGAGAAATCATCAAATGATAATTTAAGATTATCAAAGTCGGTAACCCATATTTTATCTTTATTAATTGCTTTTAAAAACAATTCGGCCTTTTTAGGATCATTCCAAAAGTCAGCTTGTTGACTAACTTTTTCATCTTCCTCTACTCTATTTCGCTTAACATCTATATCTAAATAATTGATAAGAGCAACAAGCCTATCTTGAAAATCTTTTATTTGTTCACTAGTAACCATACACTAACAAAAGTAACTAATTTAGTTGACGAATACAGTCCCACACAAACTCAGATTCGTATCCTTTTCTCATCATATAATCTGCTAATTTTTTCTTTTTTGTAAATATGTTTTTGTCTTTAAGAGTTAAAGACTTTTTTTGTATTAAATCATTAGCTACGGAAATGTAATCATCAAAATCTATCGTTTTCAATGCGCTATCAATACAAACTCGAGAAATTTTAAGCTTTTTTAATTCAAAAACTATTTTTTTTCTTCCCCATTTCTTAATCTTAAACTTTCCACTACAAAAACTATCAGCAAAACGCTGATCGTTTACATAATCTTCTTGTATTAGTTCTATTAAAATATCTTCACTAACGCCATCACTTACACCATAAGCTTTCAACTTTTCTAGGACTTGAAACTGGCATCTATCCGATTTGGCACAGTAATTTCGAATAAGAAACTTACTTCTTTTTATATCATAAATTTTTGATTCCATCTACTCCAAAGATAGTACATTTGCAACCGATGAAGAATAAACAAGCGATAACACTATTATTTATTGCCAACATTATCTCTGGCTTTGCTCAAGGGATAAGTATGTTGGCCATTCCTTGGTATTTTGCAGATATTTTAAAACTACCAAGAGTCTACGCCCTAGGTTATGCCATATTAACATTTTTGAGCCTATTTTGGAGCCTTTATTCTGGCACGTTGATAGATAAGTACTCTAGGAAGAAAATGTTTCTTTATTCTAATCTTTGTTGTGCATTGTTAATCGGAACAATTGCTTGCTTCGGAATTATTAATGAGGGAACACCTTGGATATTAGCTCTTTTAGTCTTTGGAATAACCATGTTCCATTACAACATTCACTACCCAAACCTATATGCTTTTGGTCAAGAAATTTCAGACCCTAAGGACTACGGAAAACTTAATTCTTACATCGAAATTCAAGGGCAATCTACCAGTATTTTTGCAGGAGGCTTTGCCTGTATTACTCACGGGAACAAGCGGAAATAATCTTAATATTTTAGGATTGGAAATCCCTATGCCATTTGAAATTGAAAAGTGGCAAATTCATGAAATATTTTTGATGGATTCCATTACATACGCTTTAGCATTTATTATAATATTCTTCATTAAATACAAACCATTAGAGAACAAAATAGTTGACGTTGGCTCTGTTTTCGATAGACTAAGTCAAGGAATCAATTTTCTAAAAAGCAATTACCTGCTATTTATTTTTGGGCTTTGTTCCTATATGATTTTTACCTTTTTAATTGTCGAAATGTTCATATTAGTTCCTAACTACGTAAGCAACTATTTGCTAGAGGGAGGAAATGTTTTTGCATCTTCAGAAGTATATTATTCGATAGGAGCGGTAATTTCTGGCATTAGCATTAGAAAGCTTTTTGACAAAAAAAATCCTGTTTTTGGGGTAATTGTAATGATGATAGCAACTATACTTAGTTGTTTTATTCTAATATTTACAAAAAATGTATTCGCATTTTATTTCGTAAGTTTTATCATCGGAATAAGTAATGCAGGAACAAGAATTTTAAGAATCACCTATCTATTTTCTCATATTCCAAACCACATAATAGGAAGGGTTGGAAGTGTATTCAATTGTATGAGTGTAATTATTCGAACAGTATTAATTTCAATTTTTACAATGAAATTCTTTTCACAAGGAGACACCATTAAATGGGGATACCTAATAGGAATAATATTATTAACGATAGCATTAATACCCCTAATTAGGAACTATAAAAAATTAGTGAATTTAAAAGCTACTAGTTAGTAATTACTTTTCTTTCTTTATTAAAGAAACGATATTGTAGCATGTGATAAGTAGTATCTTCTTCTACAA
>JABAYQ010000011.1 GCA_018608925.1 Cryomorphaceae bacterium
CTACAGGAAATGGTAATGTTGGCATAGGTGCTGACGTTATCCTTACTTGGCCTGATCTCGATAACAATGTTAGAATTGGACTTAATACTATGACTTACTTTGGAGTCCAAGTTGCTTGGAGCATTACTTCCGATTTGCATTGGAAAGATAGCGTTCAGTCTCTTTCTCATGGCTTAAGTTTAATTAAAGAATTACGCCCTGTTGATTATTTGCGAAAAGAAGCGTATCATAATAAAAAAGAAATTGGCTTTATTGCTCAAGAATTAGAAGTAGCCTTAAAAAAAGTGGGTTATCACGATCAGGGCTTTTTAACTAAAGGCGATCAGGGATTATTCGAAGTTCGTTATAATGATTTTATTGGTATTGCCGTAAAAGCCATTCAAGAGCAACAGCAAACAATAGCTAATAATCTTGTAGAGATGGAAAGCAGTCAGGCTGAGTTGCTAGAGATGAAAAAAAGATTGGCCCTGTTGGAGGATCAAATAAAGTAATTATTGTTTTATTTTTTTAGGCAATTTTTGCCATACTAGCTCATAAGAATGGTCGATCCATTTTTTCACAAATTCGATAGATATATTTTCTAGAACAATAGTATTCCAATGTTTTTTGTTGCTATGGTATCCAGGTATTACTTGGTAGTATTCTTCTCTAAGCTCTATTGCTTTTTCGGGTTCGCATTTAAGATTCATTTGCAAAGGCTCTCTCTCCAAAGAAATTAAAGCAAACATTTTATCATAGACCTTAAAAACCAATGTTTTTTCGTCGAATGGAAATGATTCGCTCACCTCTTTTTTTGCCAAACAATGTTCTCGAAGTACGTCTATCATAATATAGAATAGAGTAGGGGTCTGCTGGGGCTAGCATCGTTTTTAAAAGGTGCGAAAGTTAAATGGAGTAAATAGTTTCCGTCTTTTACTTTTTGAGCGACAAAAATCAGCTCTGTAATGGTGCAGTCTGTTCGTGTGTTCTCTGGGTAGTTCCAAAAAGCATGGTGTGCTGCTAAAACACCTCCATCTATTTCTTTATCTACAGAAGGAAGATCAATAAGCAAGTGTTTAATGCCATTTTCTCTTAAATATAATGCAACTTCCTTTTCTATATATGCTGGGTTGGTGTCCGAATATTGCATGGCCTTTTTGCTTTTCAGATTTGGCAATGTTCGCACTATAAGTGCTTGACAATGTGGCTCTAGTTTTCCTTTTATTTGTTCTAGAGTAATCACTTTATCTTGGCCTACTGATTGAGGTTCTATGCTTATCAGTTGACTCTCGAAAAAATACGAACTCATAGCATCGTTAACCGACTCTTGCTCTTTAGATATGTGGCCAACACATTCGGTATGAGTACCATGGCCGTGAGGATTAAAAAAGATATTGAAAAAATTAACGGCACCTCCTTGCTTTACTTCTCCGACCCAGTCGTCTGTTTTAACGGCTTCTATCTTTGGGGCATCTACATACCAAGCTGTTAGGTTTTTAGGTCCCGATTGAATTTCAATAGAAATATCTATTGGTTTAGATAAGTCTACTTTAAATGTTCTGTTTTGGTGTTCGATGTTTGCAATCATAATCTAATCTACATAAAATAAGTCGGAAGTAATTCTGTCTGCCAAAATCTTGCCTTTTTGAGTTAATTTAAAAACATTCCCGTTTTGCTCAATTTCTCCGCTTTTTGTCCATTTTGTTACAGAAAAGTTAAAATAATCGACTAAAAAAGCAGAAAAACGCAATTCAATAAGATCTAAGTTAGCGCCCCAAATGGTGCGCAAAGACACCATTATGTATTCGTTAAATTGTTCTTTTTCTGAAAGAATCTCTTCCTCTATAGAAGGGACTCCTTGGTTTATAGCTTTAATATATCGACTATTGTTTGCCACATTCCATTGTCTTTTATTGTGGTCAAACGAATGTGCTGAAGGGCCTAGTCCTAAATAAGAGTCGCCTTTCCAATAGCTACTGTTGTGCTTTGCCATAAACCCCTTTTTAGCAAAGTTGGAGATTTCATAATGCTCTAGTTCTTCTTGCTTAGCAAATTGCATTAGCATTTCAAATTGTTGCTTTGCTTTTTCTTGATCAACATTTGCTGTTGTACCTTTTTTTATGGCATGAAAAAGAGGTGTTTTTTCTTCTACTGTTAGTCCGTATGCCGACAAATGCGGGATATTCCATTGCTTAAATTTCTGTAAATTTTCTTGCCACATTTCATTGCTCAAAGTAGGGGTTCCGTAAATGAGGTCAATAGTAATATTGTTCCATCCAGCATCTTGAATTCCTTTAATGCTTCGCTGTGCTTCTTGGCTATTATGGGCCCGATTCATAAATTGCAAATCTTGGTCAAAAAAGGATTGAATACCTATGCTAAATCGGTTAATAGGAGTGTTTTTTAACTCCTTTATTTTTTGAATATTTAAGTCGTCAGGGTTAGCTTCTAGAGTTATTTCTGCATCTGGATCTAGCTCGAAATGCTTGTTTATTTGCTCAAAGATTAAAGACAACTCATCGCCAGAAAGTAGAGAGGGAGTACCTCCTCCAAAATAAATTGTTTTTATCTTTGCACCTTTAGTGAAACTCTTTCTGATTTCTATTTCTTGCAATAATGCCTGTAAAAGTCCGTTCTTGTTTTTTAGTGAAGTCGAAAAATGAAAATCGCAATAATTACATTGCTGCTTACAAAAAGGAATATGAATATAGATACCAGCCACAGTTCAAATTTAGTTATTAATCTTACAAAATCTACTAGTAAAATCTTGTTATTTGCTGTTTATTTTTGCTTTTTAACTCCTATCTTTACTTCTTGTCAAAACAATAAAACTATGAATGAAGAATTTTTTAAAAATCTAACTCCCGAAGAAAGGAGGGTAATTGTTGATAAAGGAACAGAAGCTCCTTTTACTGGAGAATACGATGATTTTTACGAAGCCGGAATATTTGTTTGTAAGGCTTGTGGCAATCATCTTTACGATTCGTCTTCTAAATTTGATGCTGGCTGCGGATGGCCTGCTTTTGACAAAGTAAAAGACGGATCGATTACCACTTATTCTGATTTTCATTTAGGTTACGAAAGAACGGAGATTACTTGTGCTAAATGCGATGGCCACCTTGGTCATGTTTTTAAAGGAGAGAATTTTACTGCAGAAAATACCCGCCATTGTGTGAATAGTATTAGCGTTCGGTTTATTGCCGATACATCTTTAAAGACTGCAATTTTTGGTGCTGGCTGCTTCTGGAGTGTAGAAGAGTTGTTTCGAACCGTTGATGGGGTATACTCAACGGAGGTAGGATACATCGGTGGTCAGACCGAAAACCCTACTTACCAAGATGTTTGTTCTGATAAAACAGGCCATGCCGAAGCGGTAAAAGTTTCTTTTGATTCTAAAAGAGTAAGCTATGAGAAATTGCTAGAATTGTTTTGGGCAAACCATAATCCTACCACTCTAAACCAACAAGGTCCTGATTCGGGCTCACAATATAGATCTGCTATTTTTTATCACAATCAAGAGCAGAAAGATATTGCAACTCAAAGTATAAAAGATTTAGAAAGTAAGGGTCAGTTTAAAGACCCTATTGTTACAGAGATTGTTCCTGTATCTCAGTTTTACAAAGCAGAAGAAGATCATCAGAAGTATCTTTTTAAGCGAGGAAAAGGAAGCTGTAAAATCTAGTTTTTGTGTAAGGAAATACAAAAG
>JABAYQ010000033.1 GCA_018608925.1 Cryomorphaceae bacterium
CCTCTGTCATAGCCCGACTTGTAATAATCAGATTTAGAAGCCGAAGATGTCTTTACTTTTGAGTCTGAACGAAAATTATCTGTTCTTGAAAAGCTACCATTTATCATCTGAGGGCTTAGCTTATAATATACCCATTGTGCTTGTTCGTCTTCTTCGCTGTATGATAAAGAGTAATAAGAATGATTAACTAATTCACCATTTGACTTAGGGAGATAGTCTTGACATATTACTACAAAAGGAATAAGAAATAAAACAAAAAATAGTTTCATTGAAATCTTGTTAAGGATATTTCAAATATACAAACAAATAAAAAACACTAAAATTAAGAAGGCTTAGTGCTTACTTTTTCAAAATTTGATCGGCAATTGCTTTAGCGTCAACACAATACTTGTCGTCACCTTGTAATTTCCATTCTCCGGTTTTATCGATGTAATAACGAACGGTTTTCTCTACAACTTCAGAATATCCTCCGTAAGAGCTTAGCATAGTCTGAACTTCTTCCATGTATTCCGTTCTACTCATATCACCTCTTAGCACCAAGCTCCATAGCCTATTAATACGCTTAGACTTCTCTTTATAAACAGGGTCTTTTGTTTTATAAGCCATTAAGAAAAGAGAAAGTGCTTTCGCTTCTGGAGTTGGTTTTTCTGATTTATTTGTCATTCTTGTAGATGAATTAAAATGTAAAGATTAGTTATATCTAAGATGGTTCAAAGATATAAAAGAATGCATATGAAAACTTCACAAACGAACTTATTGAAGAATAAGCTTATGATTGCTTAATCCGTCCGGTGTTTTTATTGACAAATTATAAATTCCTTTAGAATAATTGGACAAATCTATTTGAACATACGCCTGTCCGTTTGATCTAACTTTTTCAAAATATATTTTTTCTCCAAGAATGCTATTTACAGATAAATCAATTTCATTAAGTGAATAAAAACTAATATTGAAAACACTAGAAGAAGGATTAGGATATACTTTAAAATCATAAACAGATGCGATATAACTATCAATGCTTGTTGCATCTAACCAGCTAACATTAATAGAAGAGGTAGACGAACACAAGCTTTGAGCATCTGTAACAGTTACCGTATAAATTCCGTTGGTGTCAATACTTATTGTTTGAGTACTTTCATCGGTATTCCAATTATAAAGTAAATTATCGAAGTTAGTAGCCTCTGCGGTAAGAGCATCGTCAATAAAATCAACAAACATATTTACTTCAGGACTGTAACTAACCGTGTAGGTAGTATTAACAACACTATCGCAGCCGTTAGCCAAAACAATAGTCTCAGAATTAACGAATGACTCTTGGTAATAAACACCATCGAGCTCAAAGCCGTCACAAATTAAAAATTCTTGTTCGTAAACTTGAGGATAAGCACAGCTACCATTGTCTTGATTAGCGAATGGATTATAATTACAAGCTAATTGATCCGTACAACCCAATTGTTCGATAGGTAAGCAGAACTGGATGGTAGTAAGATCAGAACCAATTGCTGGCTCTACATCTAGCACCTGATAGCCTGAAGAATAAATTTCTATAGAACCACCAATCCAATTAATTAAATTTAGCTGATAACAAGCGTTAGCCATACAAATAAAATCAGTGCTTACAGAATCTGTATTATTAGGATATCCTTCCATAGAAGCAAAAAACAGATCGTTCTGATTTAAGTCAACAAGATTCCAATACGACTGACCTACCTCCTGACCCGTATTTACGACAATAGATATAGAGTTTTGATAACAACAGGAGCCATCGTTTAATTCAGCAAGTTCATTAAAGTTAGTTGCAAGAGGATCGTTACAACCTAAAACTGGAGGGTACTCACAACTGTTATCGTCACAAATATAATTAGGGCTATAATTTAATGCCACAGGATCGGTACAACCAAACTGACCATTTACAGTAGTTATTAAATCGGCATTAATACTATACTGAGTGCCGTAAGGGATGTTTGAAACCTGATAGCCATTAGCACCAGCACCAACAAGCGGACTGAATTGCCAAGAATCATTAGTTGCAGACCATAAAACAGGATAGTTTCTAAACTGATTGGCGAAGGAATCAAAAACAACAGTAGCCTGAGTTCCATCGCTATTATGTAAACCATGAATAGAGGCTCCATCGTTCCATTGAGAACAAATAGGTTTATTCTGAATATGAGTTTCTATTACATTACTTCCTTCATATAAATAAAGTGTTGAGGAGAATAGCTCTTGTTCGCAAGAAAACATTGGCACATCCTTCCATCTAATAATAAATACTCTATTAGGAGCTGTTCCGTAGGTAGTATAATAAATACTTCCTCCCAGTGCAGGGTTTAAATCTTGAAAGGGTGCCATTATTGCGTTTGAGGGATTGGCAGCAGACGGAATTGCATCATTAATACTCCAAGCAGAATACATATTGGCTTCCTGAATGTTAAAGGATAGGAAGTTATTAGAACTGATTAAACATTGGTCATATTGAACTCCATTATAAACAAAATCAAAGCCAATATTAATGACATCAGAAAAAACATCATCTTGAGTCATATCTATTTGTGTCATTTGCAATTGATCATTTTCAATAATAGAAGTCAAATTAATAGTCGAACTAGCTAGTGTGTCAACACAGTTATTCCAACCATATCCGATAACCATAAAAGTATCGGCAGGTAAGCAGCCAATAATAGCTCCCGAATTTAGATATTCGATACATGCTTGTTGGGAATAAGATACCCAGTTGTTGTTTTCAAGAATTTGAATGTCATAGTCGTAATTCGAAAAATTAGAAACCTCAATGCTAGCAGAATTCTCATTACAATATGTTGGTGTTACAGACACCAAACTCAAACTGCAATAATTGCAGCTACCATCATCAACAGTAGCTTCCGGATTAAAATTCAATGCCCCATCATCGGTACAACCGAATGTTAACGGATTGTAATTAAGGAAAATTTGATAACTCTCGAAACAATCTAAACTATCTGTAATATAGACATAGTAATCTCCAGTTTCGAGTTCGTCAAGTGAAAATTGAGGATTTACACTTGTAGCTCCATAATAATAATCGTTTGGACCGTATACTTCTACATTATAATCTGGAACACCAGAAATTATATTAAAAAAGATAGATCCGTCAAACGAATATATAGTAGAACTAGGTGTGGTAGAATAGCTTAAGTCCAGACTATAATCGACAATATTAAAATACTCAGAATAAAAACAATTTGTATTTGGCAAATAGGCGTTTAACAGATAAGCACCAGGAGCTAAAATCTGAGTGTATATTTGAAATGAATCTAATATAGAACCAAAAATTTCTTGATTATTTAAATTTACAATCTCTACAACTACATCCGCTAAATTAACAGAAGAATTTAAATTAACAGAAACCGATCCTTGAACATTTGGGTTTGCAAATTGACCGTTATTGCTAGAACAAAGGATATCGTTAGTTACTATATCAATTAATAAATCGCATTGGTCAGAACCTCCGTAAGAGCAGGTATCACTAAAATAATGTTGAGGGTCTATAAATTGGCTAGACCAGTTTGCAGTACATTGGCTATCATCAACCAAGATACAATCTAGCTGACCGTTTCCGAAAGAAATTATTCCATTTGTTGGAATATCATCTTCTCCCCAATAGTGAACAAAATTTTGACAATTACCATTTTGAAG
>JABAYQ010000103.1:0-2296 GCA_018608925.1 Cryomorphaceae bacterium
AATCTATACAAGCTTCGTTACCAGTATTACCTCCAACACAATTACCACAACCATCAATAAAAGCATCACCATTAAGAATGCCAATACAGTCAACATTTAAATTAGTTGTTGTGGTAAACTGCTGAGCAACAGACCAATCACTACTTAAGTCTAAATCACAAAAAGTTTTTATTCGGTACTGATAATTAGTAAACTCATCTAAATCAGAAATATCAATACTATTTTGATCAGAAGGAATATCTATTGGACTTGACACAAATTGCCAGCTCTCACCCTCTTTTTTAAAACTAACTCTATAGCTTGTAGCACTTGAAACAGGCGACCATTCTAAAGAGGCACTTGTATCAGAAACACTAATAATCTGAAAAAAAGTAGGATTAATGCATTGGGCTTCAATTTGACTATTAAAAGACAAAGAAATTACGAATAAAAATAGAAATGGACGAATCCAAATATTGGATAGAATGTAAAAATATCTCATACTTACTTGTTTAGGTTAGGCAAATTCAAGTGGAACTAACAAATATAACAAATTATCGATAAAAACAAGAAATATATAAACAAAAAAAGGCCACTGAAATATCAGCGGCCTTGTGTTACCCGACTAGGGCTCGAACCTAGACTCTTCTGTACCAAAAACAGACGTGTTGCCAGTTACACCATCGGGCAGTATTTAGAAATACGTTTGCAAAAATACTTTTAAATCAATTCAAACAAAATTTTCTTGCTTAAAATTTTAAAAAATATTTTCAGGTTAATCAGACAGTTTAGCTTGAATAATTTTATAATTTAGCAATCACAAAATGAAAATACTTCAAAATGAAATATACAAAACTTAATAATCTGTTTGGATGGGTAGCTTTTGCTGTCGCTATGATAACCTACTACCTAACTCTTGAGCCAACGGTAAGCTTTTGGGATTGCGGAGAATACATAAGCACCGCCTACAAACTAGAAGTGGGTCACCCTCCTGGGGCTCCATTGTTTCAAATCTTTGGAAGATTCTTTTCTTTGTTCGCATCTGACACAAGTCAGGTAGCGTTTATGATTAATCTAATGTCTGCTTTTTTTAGTGCCCTTACTATACTATTCTTGTTTTGGACTATCACAGCATTATCTAAAAAGATTATACTTAACTCTGAAAAACTAACAGACTCTAATATAGTTGCAATTATTGGTAGTGGTCTTGTTGGTGCTTTAGCTTACACTTTTTCTGATTCGTTTTGGTTTTCTGCAGTAGAAGGAGAGGTTTATGGGATGTCGTCCTTTTTTACTGCCATAACTTTTTGGGCAATATTGAAATGGGAGTCAGAAGCAGATGATAAATACGCATCAAGATGGATCGTTTTAATCTCATTCATTATAGGATTATCAATTGGAGTCCATTTACTTAACCTACTAGCAATACCTGCTTTAATTTTTATTTACTACTTTAAAAAACACGAAACATCACTTCCTGGAATAATATTAGTTTTTCTAATAGGAGTAATTGCTACAGGAGGTATTCAAGGTATTATTATACCCGGAATAGTTAGTTTAGCAGGAAAGTTTGAACTATTTTTTGTTAACTCAGTTGGCCTTCCTTTTAATTCTGGAACCATAATATATTTTGTCTTAATCATCTCTATAATTGTTATAGGACTATTGTCTTATAAAAAAATGAAAAAACCTATGCTAGGAATGGGCTTAGTTAGTTTTGCTTTTATTCTAATAGGTTATTCTACTTTTTTCGTTTTAGTAATTAGATCTAATGCAAACCCGCCTATTGACGAAAACAACCCGGAAGATGCAGTAAGCTTGTTATCTTATCTAAATAGAGAGCAGTATGGAGATTGGCCAATTTTAAGCGGTCAATACTACAATGCTAAAGTAGTCGATATAGAAGACGGAAACCCTGTATACAAGAAAGATGAAAACAAAGGGGAATACGTAATTTCAAACCCGAACACAGACTCAAAACCAATTTACGACAGTGAATTTAGCGGATTCTTCCCAAGAATGTGGAGCTCCTCACAAAAGGCTCATAAAGACGCATACAGACAATGGAGCGGCAAAAAGAATGACAAAACCCCTCCTACCTTTGCAGAAAATATTACCTATTTTGTTAGATACCAAATAGGCCATATGTACATCAGGTATTTTATGTGGAATTTTGCAGGAAAACAAAACGATATTCAAGGACATGGTGAAATCAATAAAGGAAATTGGTTGAGCGGAATTTCACTTATTGATGATTTTCGCCTAGGATCTCAAGAGAATATTACTAGTGGAATGGAAAGTAATAAAGGTCGAAATA
>JABAYQ010000103.1:2306-3668 GCA_018608925.1 Cryomorphaceae bacterium
GAGCTAGAGGATATACAAATACTGATAATTTTATAAATATTATTTACTTCCTTTAATATTGGGTTTAATTGGTTTGTTTTTTCATTTTAAAACACACAATAAAGATGCTTTAGTTGTTTCCTTACTTTTCTTATTTACTGGTCTTGCAATTGTAGTATATCTAAACCAATACCCCTTTCAGCCTAGAGAACGAGACTATGCTTATGTAGGATCCTTTTATGCGTTTTGTATTTGGATAGGAATAGGCGTCTTAGCAATTGTTGATTTCTTAAGCAAGAAACTCCCTAAAATGTCTAGCTCAATTTTAGCAACTTTAACATGTTTGCTTTTAGTTCCTACTTTAATGGCTTCCCAAAACTGGGACGATCATGATAGATCTAACCGATATACTGCAAGAGATATCGCCTCTAATTATCTAAATTCTTGTGCTCCAAATGCAATAATATTCACCAATGGGGACAACGATACTTTCCCACTTTGGTATGCTCAAGAAGTGGAAGGAATTAGAACCGACATTAGAGTAGTTAACCTTAGCTTGTTTAATACCGATTGGTATATAGATCAAATGAGAAGAGCTGCTTACGATGCTAGCCCAATTCCTAGCTCTTTAGACTGGAGTAAATACAAACAAGGCACAAGAGATTATATTCCAATTTATGAAGATCCAAGATTCGAAAAATTTGATTACATAGAAGTAACCGATGCAATTAAATGGATTGGAGATGACTCTGAAAAAACAAAAATACCTACCCAAAGAGGAAAAAGTAATTATTGTCCATCTAGAAAATTAAAAATAACTGTTGACAAAGAAGCTATTTTAGAAAAAGGAATTGTTTCAGCTGATAAAGCAGATTTAATTGTAGATGAAATTCGTTGGGAATTAAAAGGTGGTGGAATTCAGAAAAACCAATTAATGGTTCTTGATATTCTAGCTAACTTTAACTGGGACACTCCTATCTACTTTGCTATTACAGTTGGAGGTGATAATTTCATGGGATTAGAAAACTATTTCCAGCTAGAAGGACTTGCTTATCGATTCGTTCCTTACATTACAAAAAGTAGCGATGGACAAACAGGATCTGTAGCTTCTGATGAAATGTTTGACAACGTAATAAACAAATTCAAATGGGGAAACATGCAAGACCCTAGCATCTATTTAGATCAAACTAATAGAAGAATGACCCTAAACTTCAGAAATAACTTTGCCAGATTAGCAGAAGAGTTAATAAGAAAAAGAGAGTTTGATAAAGCAGAAATAGTGTTAGATAAATGCTTGGAAGTAATGCCTTACAACGCAGTACCATTTAATTATTTCAACTTACCACTAGCAGGAAGTTATTATAAAATTGGTAAGAATGAAAA
>JABAYQ010000004.1:0-2113 GCA_018608925.1 Cryomorphaceae bacterium
GGTATATGGAGATACTAACTCAACGATAGCTGGTGCTCTAGCTGCTAAAAAATTACATATCAGAGTAGCTCATGTAGAAGCTGGTTTAAGAAGCTTTAATATTAGAATGCCTGAGGAGGTAAATAGAATTTTAACAGATAGGATAAGTGATGTTTTATTCTGTCCTACCGAAGAAGCGATTAAGAATTTAGAAAAAGAAGGCTTTGAAAATTTAGATTGTAGTATTGTAAAAAATGGTGATGTTATGCAAGATGCTGCACTTTTTTATAAAGATGCGTCGAAAAAACCTAAAGCAGATTTTCCGGATAATTTTATATTAGTAACTCTGCATAGGGCTGAAAATACCGATGATCTTTCCCGACTGAAGGCTATTATAGATTCATTAAACACTATTCATCAACAAACACCAGTTGTCTGGTTAATTCACCCTAGAACCAAAAAGATTTTACAAAAAGAAAACATCAAAGTAGATTTCCTTATTTTTGATCCGATTGGTTATTTAGAGATGATCTATATGCTCCAAAATTGTAAAATGGTAATGACTGATAGTGGAGGATTGCAAAAAGAAGCTTTCTTTTTTAAGAAGAATTGTATTACCTTGAGAGATGAAACAGAATGGGTTGAGCTAATTGAAAACGGATTTAACATTGTTGTAGGTGCTGATCCTAAAAAAATAGAAGATGCTTATTCTAAGATGATAGAAAAAGAGAATGATTTCGATATTAATCTTTATGGAAATGGTTTAGCCTCTAAAGTAATCGCTCAAAAATTATTAAATGAATATTAGTGTAATAGGTACTGGTTACGTTGGTTTGGTTGCCGCTGCGTGTTTCTCTGAAATGGGGAATAATGTGGTTTGTGTTGATATAGATCATGCCAAAATTGAAAATCTTAAAAAAGGAATTATCCCAATTTATGAGCCGGGTCTAAAGCAATTGGTAAATGATAACCAAACAAAAGAAACGCTGTCGTTTACTACTAATATAGATGATGCTTTAACAGTTTCTGATATTGTTTTCATTGCAGTTGGTACTCCAATGGGAGAGGATGGAAGTGCAGATTTAACTTATGTGTTAGATGTTGCTAACTCTATTGGTAAGCTAATGAATCGACACCTAACAGTTGTCGATAAGTCAACCGTGCCGATTGGTACGGCTGAGAAAGTTAAGAACGCTATTCAAGAACAGTTAGATATTAGAAGCTCACAGCTCACGTTTGATGTTGTAAGTAATCCTGAGTTCTTGAAGGAGGGAGCGGCTATAAACGACTTTATGCGCCCTGATAGGGTGGTTATAGGTGCTGAAAGCGAGGTTGCGATGAGTTTAATGAAAGAGCTTTATAGCCCGTTTACATTTAATCACGAACGTTTTATTGGTATGGATATTCGTTCTGCTGAAATGACTAAATATGCAGCAAACGCTATGCTAGCAACCAAAATTAGTTTCATTAATGAAATAGCAAATATTTGCGAAAAATTAGGGGCTGATGTTAATCAAGTAAGACTGGGTATAGGAAGTGATAAAAGAATAGGATACCATTTTATATACCCAGGATGTGGTTACGGAGGAAGCTGCTTTCCTAAGGATGTTAATGCACTTATTCATTTGTCTCAAGAAGCAGGTTATGATCCTCAGCTTTTGAACTCTGTTGAAAACGTCAATAGCTTTCAGAAAAACGTATTAAGTAAGAAGTTAAGTGATAAGATGGGCCAAGATTTTAGTGGTAAAACTTTTGCTGTTTGGGGTTTGGCTTTTAAGCCTGGCACTGATGACATGAGAGAGGCTCCTTCTTTAAATCTGATAAGATTTATTTGCCAAAATGGAGGTAAGGTTAATGCTTACGACCCTAAGGCTAAAGAAGAAGCAAAAAAGTATTTAAATAGCCACCAAAATTCCATTTGTTATTTTGATAATAAATATCAAGCTCTTGAAAACGTCGATGCCTTATTTCTAGTTACAGAGTGGAAAGAATTTAGAAGTCCAGACTTTCATAAAATGAAAGAACTAATGAATCAGCCCATAATTTTTGATGGTAGAAATCAATATAGTTTAGAAAGCATGGAAAAGCTCGATTTTGATTACCAACAAATTGGAGTAAAAGGATAATTTATGGC
>JABAYQ010000004.1:2123-3639 GCA_018608925.1 Cryomorphaceae bacterium
CTAAAAAGGTGATTTGGATTATCAATCAATATGCTGGATCTCCATATCACGGAATGACATTTAGAACCTACTATTTAGCTAAAAACTTTATAAAAAAACACGAGGTTAATGTTTTCTCTGCTTCGTTTTCTCATGTCATGTCTAGTCCGCCTGATGTAAATAGAAATACAACCGAATCAATAGATGGAATAATTTATCATTGGATAAAAGTTTTTAAATACACACAATCTAAAAGTGTAAGTAGGGTAATTAGCATGTTTTTGTTTTTATTTAAATTATTCTTTTTACCAACTTCTAAAATTAATAAGCCAGATGTAATTATTGTATCATCTATTTCTCCTTTGCCTATTTGGAGGGCTTATTTATGGTCTATAAAATATAAAGCAAAATTAATTTTTGAAGTAAGAGATATCTGGCCTTTAAGTCTAATTGAGTTAGGAGGCTTTAAAAGAAGCCATCCTTTTGTTTGGCTTCTTCAGAAAACAGAAAATTTTGCTTACAAAAATGCTGATTATGTAGTATCCGTTTTGCCATATGCTTTTGATCATATGAAAAATCATTTTTTAGATATCGACAGATTCCGTTATATCCCAAATGGAATTGAAATAAAAAATCAAGTTGGCAATTCTATTATAAACAAAACCTTCAAAGTAGGATATGCTGGTACTATTGGAATTGCTAATGCACTTGATTATTTCATTGAGGTATCAAAAATACTGAAAGATGAAAATATTGAGTTTCATATTCTTGGCAGTGGGCCAGAAAAAAATAGACTTATGGAATTAGTAAGTAGTATAGCTCTAAATAAGGTCATATTTCATGATCCTGTTTCAAAAGATCAAGTTCCTGTTTTTTTGCAGAAAATGGATGCTCTTTATATTGGTTGGCATAATTCTAATTTGTATCGTTTTGGAATATCACCTAATAAGATATTTGATTATTTGCTTGCTGCTAAGCCAATAATTAATTCTTCAGGGGCAAAAAATAAAATCATTAAAGATGCAAAGGCTGGTTTTTCAGTAGAGCCAGAGAATCCTCACGCCATCGCTGAAGCAATAATGAAGTTGAGTAATTTGACTTTAGAAGAAAGAAAAGAATTAGGTAGGAACGGAAGAGAATATGTTGAAAAACATCATTCTTATGAAAAATTAGCACAACAGTATGAGTCTTTATTCTAGTATTATAATTTTTCTTCTTTTGTGCCTAGCTATGTTTGCTTACATAGTTTTAGCAAAGAAGTTTAATATCTTAGATATTCCCAACAATAGATCATCCCATACTAAACCAATAATTAGAGGTGGAGGTGTAATTTTTCCTATTTCAATTTTATTTTATGCTCTTTTCTTTGAGTTTAGTCATCCTTATTTTTTAATCTCTCTCATATTAATAAGTGTAATTAGTTTTTTAGATGACATTTATACTATTTCAAGTAAATGGCGATTTTTAGTTCAGCTAATTGCAGCAGTATTATTAATAGTTGAGTTGTTTAATCCGCTTTCTTTTTATTGTCTATTGC
>JABAYQ010000153.1 GCA_018608925.1 Cryomorphaceae bacterium
CAATATGTTCGCTTCAGTTAACTATTTCGAAATAGATTCTTTCAACCTTGCTTTAAATGGTGATGGTCAATACTCTGGGTTTTTAGATATCATTGACGAAAACGCAAGTACGGACGCTGGAAACTTAGCTAATTATTACGCTGGTGCATCTTACCTCAACCTTGGGGACAATGAAAATGCTATTAAATATCTTTCTAAATTTAGTGCTGACGACCAAATTGTTTCATCAGTAGCATTAGGAAGTCTTGGAGACGCATATATGAATACTGGCAAAACAGATAAAGCTATATCAAGCTGGAAGAAAGCAGCTAAGAATAGTAGTAACTCATTTACTTCACCTCTTTACTTAATGAGAGCAGCAATGGCTCTTGAAGACAAAGGAAACAACTCTGAAGCTATCAAGTTATACCAATCAATAAAAGACAATTACGGCAGTTCTGATCAAGGAAGTGATATTGATAAATATATCACAAGAGCTAGCTTGAAAAAATAATTTAATCAGCTCGCTTTAGCGAGCTTTTTTTATGGCTACTACTAATCTTTCCAACTACAATTTTGACGATGTTCCTAGTGCTAAAGGAATGAAAATTGCTATTGTTTGTGCTACATGGAACAAGCAAATTACCGACGGTCTTTTACAAGGTGCTAAGCAAACAATTATTGAATGTGGTTGTGATAAACAAAATATAATAGTAAATAAGGTTCCCGGAAGTTTTGAACTTGCATTAGGAGCTCAGTTTTTATTAGAAAAAGACCCTACTATTGACGCTGTTATTTGCCTTGGGAGCGTAATACAAGGAGAAAC
This sequence comes from Cryomorphaceae bacterium, assembly GCA_018608925.1. Taxonomy (GTDB): domain Bacteria; phylum Bacteroidota; class Bacteroidia; order Flavobacteriales; family UBA7312; genus JABAYQ01. Next base: position 806 of record JABAYQ010000153.1, read on the forward strand.
TAAACATTTCGACTATGTATGTCAGACTACCGCTCTTGGCATCAAAGACGTTTCCTTAAAGTACAACAAACCAGTAATCTTCGGAGTACTTACCGACAATAACCAACAGCAAGCCATTGACCGCTCTGGTGGGAAATTAGGCAACAAAGGCGTAGAGGCTGCTGTTACTGCTATTGAAATGGTAACACTAAAAAATACATGATATAATTTTATTATCTTCGCCTTTGAAAAACTTACTTAAAGGCTATGAAAAAATTATTTCTATTTCTACTTATATCATCTTGTTACCTATCCTACTCCCAAACTATTGATATTTTATTATATAATTACGGAAGCACTCCTGTAGTATCGCAACCATTAATTATTCAAGCTTATGAATCGGCTGGTTTTAATGATGTAAATCTTGACTATACTAATATCGATACATCTCTAAATGTAAACAACTATGATGTTCTAATTGTACATGAGGGAAATGTTTACGACAATAATCTAAATCAATGGGTTCCTGATCCTTTAAACGAAACAAAAAGAGTGTTAATCGAAAACTTTGTAATTAATGGTGGTCACGTAGTTTGGGTGTCGGAATCAAATCAATCGGTTTTCCCTAACAAATCTAATATTACAATAAATAATATTTACGGAACTAATTTACAAAACGGACCATTTTACGCCATTATTTACGGCCCTTCAGGAATGAATAGAATTCACCCTAGCAACGGGCCTGGAGGATTGTCTTCTCAAGAAATTATTTTTGCTTCAGGTTCATACTCCACAATTCTGAATGTTCCTAACTGCAATAAGCTTTATAGCGTTAGTAACAACCAAGACGAATGGGGTAACAGTTTTGACGAATGCACCCATACTACATTTGCATTATTTCCATCAAAACCAAAGCCAGACGAAGGTTCCATTATTGTTTCAACTGAAATTGGCGCTCCATTTGCTGAAGTGCCAACAGAAAATTGGTTCATTACCTTATACAATACTCAAGTTGAACTTGACATAGCCTCTATGCACTACCACTTGCTGGTAGACGAAGACTTGTCGTTTAATGAATGGACAGATGACGAAAATAATTTAAATCCTTTTTGTCCACCAATAAATACTCACTTCGAATATTCTGATACTGTAGCATGTTTAGGAGATTCCATAACTATTACAACAGAAACTGACACAATATATTTCAACCCTACTTCTGCTGGCACCCATAACCTAACTGTTAATTTTGGAAATGGAATATGTGTAGATGACACCTTAATAATAATAAACATAATAGATTCTTATGCTCAAGTTCCGAATGATACTGTAATTTGCTCGGGAAATAGTATAACATTAAACGCTCTAAACCAAAATTACGATAGCGCTAATTGGAACAATGGAGTAATTAATAATCAAGCCTTTACTCCTAGTCAGGACCTGTATTACACCTTAACAATGGATAATCAAGGCTGTATAGCAAGGGATAGCGTATATGTTTCAGTCGAAGAAACTCCAGACCTTTATTCATCTATTAACGCTGATTCCATCTGCTTTGGAGAAGAGGTTATTCTTAACGCCAGTTCTTCAACACCATTAGCAAATGTTCAATGGCAAAATGGCATAGTAAACAATCAAGCATTTCGTCCAGATTCTTCTACAATCTATATAGCTACGGCAACACTTTCGATCTGTTCTGAAATAGATTCTATACGATTGTTTGTAGGCCAATATCCTGACATTAATACTATACAAGATTTTAGTGTATGTGATGAAAGCATCATTTTTTTATCTGCTGAAGCTTCACAGGGAGCGAACCTAATTTGGGAAAATGGAGTAGAAAACGGACTACCTTTTCTAATTAACGAAAGTAATGTCTATTATGTAAGCGCCGAACTCTTCAATTGTATTAGTCAAGATAGTGTTATAGTCCAAGTACTGCCTAAAACTAATGCAGACTTTGAGTACACTATCGAACCCTATTCGGGAGATAAATTTAAGGGCATATTTGAAAACAATTCCAGCAAAGGAGACAGTATTGAATACTTTTGGACATTCGTAAACAACTCAAATACTAGTGCTGACTTTGAAACAAACTATATCTTCAATGATAATAGAGAATATGTAGATGTTTCCCTTTTGGTAAGCAATCAATTTGGCTGCAACGATTCAATCACAAAATCAATAAGATTAAATCCTGATTTACTGAACGTTTTTCATATACCAAACACCTTTACTCCTAACGATGATCAAATAAACGACACCTTTAAACCAATATTCAATATTGCTCCTTTAGATTATAAATTTACTATATACAACAGATGGGGTGAAGAAATATTTGTCACTAAAGACTATAAGGATGGATGGAACGGATTATACCAAAACAATTTAGCACCTAAAGGAGTGTACGTATTAAAACTTCTAATAAACAGAAAAGTATACACTCAATCATTCACAGTAATGAGTGCCAATTAAAAATGAATAAAAAATAATTATTTAAATCCTGAAATAAATAAAGCCCCTGATAATCAGGGGCTTTATTCGTTAAATGCGGAGAGAGAGGGATTCGAACCCCCGGTACATCACTGTACAATGGTTTTCAAGACCACCGCATTCGACCGCTCTGCCATCTCTCCTCTTGGGACGGCAAATGTAAAAATATTTTTAAAGTAAAATGAATAAGTCGATAAAAAAATTTGATATAAATTGTATCTTAGCATTCATGATGAGAATTTCAAGATCTATTTTTGTTTTATTAGTGCTATTATTTGTTAGTGTTGACGCTATAAAAAGTCAAACATTAAACATTCAGTTTGATCATTGCCAATTTACTTCATCAGAC
>JABAYQ010000084.1 GCA_018608925.1 Cryomorphaceae bacterium
TTGTGGGCTATAGAGCAATTTTCTTTTCAGGATATTGAAGCAGATACCTTTTTATTAAATGAGTTTAATTATAATAAAAACGACATACCTACTTTTTCGGATAGCGTTTTACAGTCTCGCTTACAGTTTCTAAACGAAAACACTCCTTTTCAACTGACCTATAATAGACACGTTAAGAGTCAGATTGATATTTATTCTAAAAGATACAGAAGGCACGTTGCGACTATGCTAGGAAAAGCCAACTATTATTTTCCTTTGTTTGAACAGGTTCTAGATCAATACGATTTACCTCTAGAATTTAAGTACTTAGCAGTAGTTGAGTCTGCACTAAAGCCCCATGCAAGATCTCGGTCTGCTGCGACAGGACTATGGCAATTTATGTATACTACAGGTAAAATTTATGACCTTAATGTGACCTCATATACAGACGATAGATCTGACCCATTGAAGTCTACCATTGCAGCTTGTGAATACTTTACTTTTTTGTATAAAATGTTTAACGATTGGGAATTAGTTTTAGCAGCATACAATGGCGGACCAGGTTATGTTTCTAGAGCTATGGCAAAGTACGGTGTTGATAATTATTGGTCTTTGCGTCCTTTTTTAAGAAGAGAAACTCAAAACTATGTGCCAAAGTTTATAGCTGTTAATTATATTATGAACTATTCTTCTGAGCATAATATTTATCCAATAGAATACCCTTACACACAAGCTTTTACCGATACTGTTACAGTAAATCAGTCTATCTCTTTTGATTTTCTTCAAGAGATTTTAGACGTGGATATAAAAGTATTGAGAGAGTTAAACCCTATCTATAAGCGTGACCTTATTTCTGTGTCTAAAAACACAAAAGCAATGCTTACTTTACCTATTGAAAAACTATCTTTATTTATAGCGAATCAGGATACAATTTATGCTCTAAGCTCTTCCTTCCAAAAAGAATATGTTTCTGTCGATGAGCCTTTGGTTCATAGAGTAAAACAAGGCGAATTTTTAGGTAAGATTGCTTCCAAGTATAATTCTTCTGTATCTCAATTAATGAAATGGAACAATCTAAAATCAACCAACCTTAAAATTGGTCAGAAATTGGTTGTTTACGTTGATCCGAGCTCTGCTCCAAAAAGCACAAAATCTGTTAATTCAGTATCGATTAAAGAGACTACTACATATACCATAAAAAAAGGCGACACATTATGGAAAATATCCCAACAGTTTGAAGGAGTAAATAGTTCAGACTTAGAAAAATTAAATAATATTTCTGCTAAAGACCTAAAGCCTGGACTGATAATTAAACTTCCAAAAGTAAAGTCATGAAAAATGCAATCCTCTTTTTTGTTTGTTTAACTTTTTTCTCTTGCTCTTTTGATAATTCTAACCCTTCTGTTTTGCCTTCTTATACAGGGGCTGTTAACGAAGTCGTACTTGTTATTGATGAGAGCCTTTGGAGTAGTGAAGCTGGTATTATATTAAAAGACGTTTTTCAGGCACCTATTGAAGGCATTTCGTGGAATGAAGCTTCTTTAGATGTTGTTCAGATTCCTAGTCAGGCTATGAGTCGTCTTTTTGAAACCCATCGTAATCTTATTCTTGTCGAAAAAGGGACTTCTTCTAAGTTCGTTTCGGGATCAAACTTGTATTCTGAAGGCCAGTATTTTGCTAAAATCACTTATAAAACACAATCGGACTTGCTAGGCATTTTAAAAGAATACTCTCCTGTTGTTTTGCACCAAATTCAACAAAAAGAGAAAGCAAGAATTCTCAGTAAAATGTATTTCAGCTCTAGTTTTCAGTCTTTATTTGATAAATACGGCTATCAATTAAGTTTGCCGAAAGACTATAAATTAGTTTCTGATACCACTAGTTTTAGTTGGCTTGAATATAGTCCTAAAGACAAAGAGTTGATTTCGGGCATATTTTTATATCAACTGCCAATAAAACATTGGCCAAATGCTACTTCTCTCTTAGAGGCCAGAGACAGTGTGTTGGAGCAAAATGTAAAAGGGGAGCTAGAAGGTTCTTTCATGGCTCTAGAACCCTTATATTCGGCCCAAAAGAGCTATCAAGATGATGGACTAAGCGTAAGAAGTTTGTGGAAAATGGAAAATGCTTTTATGGGTGGCCCTTCCATTACAAATTTTGTGTTAGATAGCGTAAAGAATGTTGTTTTTGTTACGGACGCTTTTCTATTTAATCCTGGTAAGAACAAAAGAAATGATCTTCAAATTTTACAAATTATTCTTGAGAGCTCTAAAAAGAAGCATTCAAACTAATTATAATATTTCTTCCAGGGCTGCTTATTCCACTAGAATATGTTTTGTAATGAACATCTAATATGTTTTCAAATGCTACTTGTGCTGTTATTGTCGGGCTTATTGTAGCAATATAACTTAGGTTAAGTGTCCACCAAGCCGGATTACCGTCAATAGTAGCCTCATCAAGATTATCGCTTCCATTTATACTGTATTCATCTGCTCTTTTCCATCCGTTATATAAACTGTAGAAGGTAGCCGAATGATTTTTTTTTGTCCACTGCAATTCACTTTTAGCAAAAATCGGAGGTATATGATCTAGCGGACTGTCGTCTTCTTGTATTACTCCAAATGTTTTATTCAAGGTATTTACCCAAGTCCATTGCTTAGAAATCTTTATGTTCATTTTACTGTAAAAACCATATACTCGCGCTTCTTGTGCATTTCTATTAGCAACAATAGGAAGGTACTCTCCATCGTAGACGATACTATCTTGGCCATTTAAAACAAATGATTGTTTGATTATTGCATCTTTAAGAATAGTGTAATATGCGCTTAGGTTCCAGCTCCAATTCTTATTGATTTTGGCGCTTAAATTCACTTCTCCATTATAGCTGTACTCTGGTTTTAACTCATCATTAGGAACGGTAACTAAGCCTGATTTTTCGAATACCTTGGTAATGTCATCTACGTTAGGACTTCTAAATCCTGAACTTAGAGAAGCTCCTAAGTTTATTGTTTTATTTAATGCAGTTTGCCATCCCAAGCTTGCTGTTATAGCTTCATTTGTCACATCTATTTCGCTAAAAGGAAGAGAGTATGTTACTGTGTCGCTAAAGCTTGCCTGTACACCACTGTAGTTATACCTTAGTCCAGCACTTAGATAATTAGAACCTACTCCGTAGGGAATCTTATACTGTCCGTATACAGAAAATAACTGCATCGCACTTCCTCCATCGGCATACCTTGTTGGGGTACCCTGATTAGCTGTTGATTCTACTAAATTGTTTTGAAAATCTAGTCCGTAGTTTAACGAATGGTATCCTAGTTTTTTTATAAAGTCGGTTGTGTTTCCAAATACTAATACGTTTTCGAATCTTTCGCTTAGGTCTGCACCGAATTTTTTTGAATGACGGCTTTCTTCAAAAGCTTGAAAAGAGGCAACATTATTAAACTCATCGAATAATTTATGTTTTTGATTATACTGAGAACTAACCGATGATAAGAACCTTTTTTGCGGACCATAATACCATTGTTCAAACTTTGGCAAACCAGCCGATTGATCGTTTAGTTTATCAAACCTGTCTAAGTTGGTTGTGCTAGAATACTGAAAGTTAAAAAGATGGCTCCAGTTTTTTGTGCCGTCGTATCGAAATTTTTGAATCAAATCAACTTGATTATAAGCCGTTTTAAGCTGCACATCTCCTTCAGTAATATGGGCTTCTCTACCCCAGTTTTCATAACCGTGGAATCGGTTTGCGCCCATTTTTACGTTACCATATTTATTAATAGTAAAGGCACTCAAATAGCTCCATTTTTTTTTGCTCCAGCTATGGTCGAAATGTAGGCTTACTCCTTGGTTTACACTGCTGTATTTCTGACTGAAATTGCTTTTACTTTTTTGATTAAAGCTAGGCGACTTACTATGAATGTGAATTACCCCGCCAAGAGCATCACTTCCATATTTTACCGAAGCTGGGCCGAAAATAACGTCTAATTTAGACAGCATATTAGGACTTGTACTTATGCTGTTTTGTAAATGTCCAGATCGGAAAATAGCATTGTTCATTCTTACCCCGTCTATTACCAAAAGCACTCTATTAGCCTCAAACCCTCTTACTATTGGACTTCCTCCTCCCGATTGACTTTGCTGGATTACTACTTCGCCAGACTTCTGTAGAATGTCAGCGGTAGTGCTTGGTAGTAGTTGGCTGATTTTCTTCTGATCTAGCTCTATAATTTGTTGGGGATTGTAAAGGCGCTCCTCTTCTTTCTTTTCGTCTAGAAAGATTACTTCTGGCAACATATTAGGCACCTGTATCGTGTCTTGGGCGAATAGATAAAAAGGAAAAAGAAGGAATAAAAGTTGTCTCATTAGTTAAATATAGTTTCTAGCACTGGGAGTGTTTTAAGATTAGAAAATCCTTCAATGTGTAGTCGGTAATATTCTATTAATTTTTCTAAAAGAAATCGTTTGTTTTTTTTCAAAACGGAATTTCCATTTAATAACATTAACAATGGCTCTGTTTCCTCAAAATAATGTTTGTGGGTTGGTTTGCTCAATACAAAGGTTCCGTTAATCATATCAAAATAACCTTCTTTACCGTCCAATGTGTTTGGGTAAAACCCAAGAAATGAACTTAATTGCAGCAGAAAATGTAAATGAAATTGGGAATCTAGTTCCTGAGTATCTAATGCAATCAATGACTGCCAAATAAAATTAAATAATGGAATATTTTCCTCTTCTTCTCTCAAGCATTTTTGCAATACTTCTGCCATAAAAAAGGCAATGCTGCTTTTTTCTACCGCATAAGGTAACGATTGGTATTGGTAAAATGGTTTAGCTTCTTTAACTCTTTGTAAGGTGCTTTTTTCTTTATGATATACGGTTAAGTCCAACAAGCTTAGCGGTTGGTAATAAATGCTCTTACCTTTCTTTTTTCTAACGCCATTAATGATGTATGTCTGCAACCCAAAATTTTCGGTATATACCTTACAAATAATGCTTGTTTCAGCGTATTTGGTATTGCTTATGACTACTCCTTTAGTTTGGTGATACATCTAGTTAATGAATAGTATTTTGGCAACATTTGTCTCCGTTCCATTTTCATTTGAAGTAAATACCAAATACACACCAGTACTAACCCTAACTCCACTTCCGTTTGTTCCGTCCCATACGGCTTGGCCACCTAAAGCAGTAAATTCGCTTACTAGAAGGCCATTTATATCTGTTATTTTTACATTTGCATCTTGAACTAGTCCTTTTATTGCTATTGGCCCATTATAGTTTTCTCTTACTGGATTGGGGTATACCAATACATTATTATGTGTTTCTTGTCCTTCTATCGCTCCACTTTTGTAAGAAATAAGTCCTTTGCTTGTTCCAATAAATACTTCTCCACTTTCTTGATTAATAGCTAATGAGCTAATGTTGTTGGAAAATAAAGGACTATTGGTTTCTGTAAAGTGTTCTAATTGCTCAGAACCATCGCTGCTATATATAAATAATCCTGAGTTTTGTGTGCCAAACCACTTTCTGTTGGCACCATCAATAGCTATTGCCGTTACTGCTTCGTTATTTAGTATTGGCTCAACATATCCATCCGACTCTACTAGTATTTGTTGCGCGTCTACTATGTCTTGCTCTAACACACTTTCTGGATTATAAAAAACTGCAATTCCTTTGTCTGTTCCTATCCATATTTGCCCATCTCGATCTTTGGCCAGCGAGAAGATTAAGTTGGAAGGAAGCCCTCCTTGTCCGGCTGCAGTTGTAAGATGAATATCTCTATCATCCCCACTTATTTCTGGGGTATTATTGTCGTTATATACCAATAATCCACCACCCTTTGCAATATAAAACCACTTCTGGTTATAGTCGTCAATAGCCAAATCTCCTAAATGGTCTGCTTGAGTATTATAACTCTGAATTTTATAAGATTGCCACTCCTTTTCTTTATTCATTCTTGCCAAACCTTTTTCTACTAACGAATTTGTAGCCCACATGTCTCCGTTATTGTCAAAAGCTAATCCTTTGACTCTCATTCTTCCATAAGAACTTGACGAAGGTTCTGGGCTTAAGGTTTGTAGCTGCCCGTTTGAGGTAAAAAAATCATGACTTTGTTCATATTCATAACCATTTTCTCCGTATTGTAGTTGAATAATTCCGTCATTCCAACTAGCGAGATATAATTTTTGATCTGGACCCTCAAGTATAGTCGTAACATCTGCAATGTTGCGACCTCCTAACTCATCATATCTTAAGCTACTCCAGCTATAGTTGTCGAACCAATAAAAGCCCTTAAATGTGCTGCTATTTCCCCATATAATAGTTATTCCACCTGGAGACACAAATAATTTCTCGTTAGATGAGCTAAGTGAAAAAACAAAATTTGATTTTGGTCCTTCAGGTTTATATTGTCGGTATTTATTCTGTTGTTCTAATAAAACGAGGGCCTTATTTCCTTCTGCAAACCAATAATTATCTCCGTCTTTTATTAAATCATTTCCTTTATAAATAAATGAAGACTCACTTATTAAGTCTAAGTTGTCGAATTGATTTAACCTATGTATTTTACTTCTAGATAAAACATATATCTGGTTATCTATCTGCTTAATTGTTCTTAAATACTCTTGTTCGATTACAAATTGTGCAACACCATTGGTGAAACGAAATATACTGTCTGTTTCTTCAATGAAGAAAAAGTCGTCATCTTTCAACTCTATATTAATAACTTTACTAGTAACGTTGCTAGAAGACCATTTTCGGTAGTCACTTAAATTACTTTCAATTCGACCTTTATAAATCCCAGAGTCTGTTGCAGCAAATATGCTGTCATTATAAAATGCTAGATCGTTTACTGCTAGTGTTTGATTATTGTTTAAAAAATAGGTGCTTTTTATTTCTTTCTTTTCCGTGTCTAAACGTACGATACCAAACGAGCAAGATAAGTAGGCATCGTTTTCAAAAAAGGTAATATTATTAATTGATTTTATTCCTAAGATACTCGCTCTTTTTATGTCGGAAACATTTTCTATTTGATCGTCTCTTATTATGTCAATATTGGCATTTTCATAAGCAACAATTATCAAATCCTGTTCAGGGTCTTTTTTCATTGTACTTATGTCTACGTCTGACAGTCCGTTTGCTTTTGACAAGCGATTTATGCTTAGGTTGTTGGTTTCATAATAAAAGATGCTGTTTTCTGTAGCTAGGTAAATCTTTCCATCCATTTTTGCCACGAATTGACCGCTTTCATATGGCAGATAATCCTTCCATTGTCCAATTTCTACGGCTTGACTAAAAGCGTTAACTGAAATTATACTTACTAAAAATAAAACAAGATTATTCATACCGCAAAATACTAACAAAAAGTATAACATAAATCGTTTAGTTTTATTGTTTAAGACTCTTATCTTTGTACCAATGGCTCCGTAGTTCAACTGGATAGAATGTTAGATTTCGGCTCTGATGGTTGGGGGTTCGAGTCCCTCCGGGGTCACTTTGTTGATTTATACTATTATCAAGTGTATTTCGTTTGTTATTGTGAAACTAATCTTTTTATAAAAACCTCATGAAATACATTGCTTTTTTTTTAATACTATCTAATATGTCCTTAGCACAAAATAATTCTAATCAGTTTAATTCTATCGTTTTAGGAGGAGGTTGCTTTTGGTGTATTGAAGCAGCTTTTGAAGACGCTATAGGTGTTCAGTCTGTGGTAAGCGGTTTTTCTGGTGGCGACGTAAAAAACCCTGCTTATCGTGAGGTTACTACAGGCCGCACTAATCATGCAGAGGTTTGTGAGATTACTTATGATCCTACTATTATTTCTTTAGACAATCTTCTTGAAATTTTCTTTTTAGTACATGACCCTACCACTCTAAATCGTCAGGGTTATGATGTCGGCTCTCATTATAGATCTATTATTCTTTTTAATACTGCCGAGGAGGAAAAGCAAATATTGTCTTTGTTAGAGATGTACAATAAGGAGTACTTTGATAATTCTATTGTGACTGAGGTTAAAGCTTTTGAGGCTTTTTATGTAGCAGAAGATTACCACCAGGAGTACTTTAAGCTTAACCAAAACCAACCCTATTGCCAGGCCGTAATTGCTCCTAAGCTTCAAAAGGCAAGAGAAAAACTAAGTAAATTTTATTAAATGCCAGAAGGTCCTGAGGTAAAAATTATGTCCGACTATGTTAATGAAGTGTTAGAAGGCCATACCATCACTAATATAGAGTGCATTTCTCAGCCCTATCTTGTTAAATACGGCTCTTTGGTTGACTCCATTCAGTCTTATTTGCCTTTTGTTTTTCAAGACTCTTTTTGCGTTGGTAAGGCTAGTTATATCTTTCTAGATAAGGATACTATTTTCAGTTACCATTTAGGAATGACTGGTTTTTGGTCTACTCAAAAGAAAAGCCATGCACATTTAATGTTCAAGACAAGTACTGGACTTTTTTTTTACTTTCATGACACCAGGCGTTTTGGAAATATTAAGCTTTTGTCTAGGCCAAAAGTATTCTTCAACGATTTTTATAATGGAGATTTCTTAAATTATGATTTTGACATAGATTCTTACGCTCTTTATTTATATAACACCATCAACACTTCTAAAGAAGTGTGTAAGGTTTTACTTGATCAGCGCTATTTTGCTGGAGTTGGTAATTACTTAAAGTCGGAGATATTGTTTTCTTGCAATCTACATCCTCATAAATTATGGAGTACCCTATCTTTTGACCAAATTCTGACCCTATGTAAAGTTAGTAAAGTCATGCTTTTTAAATCCTATAAAGGTGGAGGTGCTCAGCTTAAGGACTTCAAAAACCCAAGTATGGCGCCAGACTTAAGTTTATTGATTTATGGTAAGAGTCACACCGACAATAATTTGCCTGTAACAAGTGAAATAACTAAGGACAATAGAAGAACCTTTTGGTGTTCAGCCTCTCAAACACTGTAAACAGCTGATTTTCAGCCTTTTACGGCTAAGCGACTAGGGTTTCTTTGTCGACAAATCTCATTTCTTTAATACATCACGTCCAAAACAGTCGTTATGCTCTTAGAGCTTCTTAAAATCCTTTTTAGCGACATATATTACGCTTGAGTATTCTTTAGTCTTAAATATTCCGTTTATGTTTGATAGCATTCCAACACCTATAGCTTTTAAAGTATTTCTTCTTCCTGTTTTTATTTTCTCGCTTAGCATTGAAACATATATTGAGTCAAGCCACATTGCTTTTGTTTCAATAATTCTAAACCCTGATTTATTTAATGCTTTTGCCATTGTTGTTTTGTCAAAATGTAAAAGATGTCTTGGAACATCGTATGCTGCCCAGTTTTCTTTGTAATGTTTTGCGTCGTAGCTTTTGTAGTTAGGCACTGCGATTATAATTGTGCCGTCGTCTTTAAGTAGTTTTCTTATTTTTTCTGTTGTTTCTTTAAGGTTTGGTACGTGTTCTAAGACGTGCCACATCATTATTATATCTTGGCTTTTGTCTTTTAGTTCTGCTTTGTCTACATCCTCGATTAGATTCAGATTAAGATTTTTCTTTGCATTTATTCTTGCCCTATCGCTTGGTTCTACGCCTGTTGTTGTCCACCCAGCTTTTTTGCAGGCGTCTAATAGTTCGCCTGTCCCAGACCCTATTTCAAGTAGGTTTCCTCTCTTGTTACCTATTGTTGTTAGTTTCGATCGTATGTTTACAAAGCGCGCTATTTTGTATAGTCTATTAAACCAGCCTTTGTTACTGCTTGTATGAGAAATGTATTCATTAGACTCGTAGTATTTTCCAAGATCATCAATTTTTGGTCTAGGGTTTGTAAATAGTAATTCGCATGCGTTACACTTTACGATTTCAAAAATCTCATTACTAACGGTATTGTCTTTGCATCTTATGAAATCTTGAAATATTGTATTCTCACAGGAAGGACATTTGATAAGTGTTTCCATTTGTTTGTTATTTGTTTCACGTGGAACATAGTTCGGCGTGAAGGTTATTTATGTTTTGTAAAATCAAAAAATTTGATGTTCCACGTGGAACTTTATCTTCCCATAAACACTAAAAGCACATTAATGTCTGATGGAGAAACCCCGCTGATTCTGGTTGCTTGACCGATTGTGGTGGGCTGTATGGTGCTAAGTTTTTCTCTAGATTCTAAAGAAATGGCCGCTACTTTTTTGTAGTCGAATGAGCTTGGAATTCTTATGTTTTCTAGTTTGCTGACTTTTTTAACTGTTTCGTTCTCTCTTTGAATGTAGCCGTTGTATTTTATTTGTATTTCAGCTTGTTCAAGTCCTTCTTTAGAGATTTTTTTGTAAAGGGTTTTTATGCTCTTTATTTCTTTTAAGTCCTCTATCTTGATTTGAGGTCTGCTTAAGATTTTGCCAGCTCTAGTTTTTTGTTTGACTTCTGCGCTGTCATTGTTTTGCAAAATGGGGTTAATTTCTTGTGGCTCAAGATTTGTTTTTTCAAAGAAAGAGATTGCTTCTTTTGTGTTCTTTAGCTTATTGTCCAGCTTCTTCATTCGTTCGCTGCCTACCAAACCTATTTTTCGACCAATTTCTGTTAGTCTTAAGTCTGCATTATCTTGTCTTAATAATATCCTGTATTCTGCTCTTGAAGTAAACATTCTGTATGGCTCGTCCGTTCCTTTTGTAACTAGGTCGTCTATTAAAACTCCTATATAAGCTTCCGATCGTTTAAGGATAAAGGCCTCTTCATTGTTGCAGAGTCTGTGTGCGTTTATTCCAGCCATAAGACCCTGACAAGCTGCTTCTTCGTATCCTGTCGTTCCGTTAATTTGGCCAGCAAAAAATAAATTATCGACTAGTTTAGTTTCAAGACTCAATTTCAGTTGAGTCGGGGGAAAGTAATCGTATTCTATAGCGTAGCCTGGTCTAAATATTTTCGCATTTTCAAAGCCAGGTATTAGTTTAATAGCTTCGTGCTGTACGTTTTCTGGAAGCGATGTAGAGAATCCGTTAATATACATTTCAACAGTATTCCAACCTTCAGGCTCAACAAAAATTTGATGCCTGTCTCTTTCTGAAAATCGTTCAATCTTGTCCTCAATTGAAGGGCAGTATCTTGGACCTAACCCTTGTATTCTTCCAGAAAACATTGGAGATTTTTCAAATCCAGTTTTTAATATGTCGTGTACGTCTTGATTTGTATATGTTATGTGACAGCTTCTTTGGTTTTCTAATTTTGGAGTGTCCGTAAATGAGAATTTGCCCGGATTTTCATCGCCAGGTTGTTCTTCCATCTTTGCGAAGTCTAAAGATCTTCCGTCTACTCTTGGAGGAGTGCCGGTTTTCATTCTTCCGCTTTCGAAACCAATTCTTTCCAATGTTTCGGTTAGTCCAGTTGCAGCCCTTTCTCCACTTCTTCCTCCACCAAATTGCTTTTCTCCAATATGTATAAGTCCGTTAAGGAACGTCCCGTTTGTAAGAATGACTGTTTTGCTTTCAATTTCGATACCCATTGACGTAATAACGCCACATACTTTATTGTTTTTAACGATGAGATCAGAAACCATGTCTTGCCAAAAGTCTACGTTGGGTGTTTTTTCTAACATTAGTCTCCATTCTTCCGCAAATCGCATTCTATCACTTTGAGCTCTCGGACTCCACATTGCTGGACCTTTAGACCTATTAAGCATTCTGAACTGAATCATTGTTTTATCGGTAATGATTCCAGAATATCCGCCTAAGGCATCAATTTCTCTTACAATCTGTCCTTTAGCAACCCCACCCATAGCCGGATTGCACGACATTTGTGCTATGGTTTGCATATTCATTGTTACCAATAAAACTTTAGAACCAAGGTTTGCTGCAGCCGCCGCCGCTTCACAACCAGCATGCCCTCCTCCAACTACTATAACGTCGTATTTTTCTTTAAACATAAAATATTGATAATCAGTATGTTAGCTTATTTTTGAAAGATAATAATCCTCTTTATTTCTCATTGTAACTTGATCTTCTTCTACTTTGTCTTTGTAACCCATTAGGTGCAAGTGACCATGAATAATAACCCTATTTAATTCTTGTTCAAATGTAACGTTAAAATCATTGCTATTGTCTAGCACTCTTTCTACGCTTATAAAAATATCTCCACTTATAGTGTTTAACTCCGAGTAGTCGAATGTGATAATGTCTGTAAGTGTGTCGTGATTTAAATATGTATTGTTTTTTTCTAAAAGACTTTTGTCGTCACAAAAAATAATATTTATCTCTCCCAATTCTTTTCCTTCCTCAATAATTGAGGATATTATCCAGTCTCTTTTTTTGTCTTCTTTGTCTAAAATGAAATCCGTTAGACTATGAAAATGTATACTATTGTCTATCATTTTTAAAGTACTGATTTACTTTGTTTTTATAAAATGGAGTGAAAGAAGGTGGTATTGTTCGTATCAACTCCTCTTGATTTTTCTTCTCTTTTAAATAATCTTGATAAGGATTAACCAATTTTTTGGAAAGATTCTCTAGCCATTCGTTAGACTCTCTTTTCTTTTCCTTGTCTTTTTCTAACTGTGCTTTTTCGGCCTCTAGCAATCGGTTAATTATTTGCTCTTGTCTAAGTAAAGTAGATTGAGTTATATTATTATTGATAATATCGTTTTGTGTTTTCTCCATTTCTTCCAGCATTTTATCAATATTGTTTTTGCTGTTTTGGTCTCCACTTAGCTCATTTCTAATTTCATTCATCCTGTTTCTAATCTGCTCTTGTTGAGCAGCCATTTTAGCAATCTCTTTGCTTTGCTTTCCTCCTTTTTTAGTTTTGCCTTGCTTCCCTTTGCTTCCTTTAAGCATGCCTTTCATTTGCTCTTTTAATGCTTTTTGCATTTTTTTCATCTTCTTCATTGACTCTCCTCCCAAGCTCTTAGGTTTGTTACACATTTTATTGCTTGGGTTAGGGTTTTTTTTCGTCATTTGCTTTTGCATTTGCTCCAGTACTTCTGACAATAGCAAGGCTAAATTATTTGCAGACATCATAGCAAATTGTTGCTTTTCTGAGGCTTCGTTGGTTTTTCTTTCTTCCATAAACGACAATGCTTTTTCCATATTAGCATTCATGTCGTTTATCTCACTATTTATAATAGATTGTATTTGAGGCTGTCTTTTGCTAAGTGCAAATAGGCTGTCTTCAATAATCTGTGAGTCGTCCATTAACTTGCTTTGATCTCTCATATATTGAGTGTAAATCGGACTGTTAAACTTAACGTCATAAAGGTTATTCATTAAGCTTTCTTGATCGAAAGAAAGGCTTATTAAGTTTTCTAGAATTTGACGTAAAGTTTCCATGTCTTCAGCAACAGTTTCAGCTTCCTCTTGGGCTAACGAATCTTGAATTGATTGGCTCATTTCTTTCATTTGATCAGCAGCATCTTCTTGTGATTTGGATGCTTGTTTTTTTAAGTTCTTGTTTAGCTTGTCAAGACTTTCTTTCATTTCTTGGCCTATATTTTCTTCTTGTTTTTTAGTGTCGGGTATGTCTTTTTTATTTTCTAGTTCTTGATTTAGTTTTTGTGCTTGCTCTAAATCCTTTTGTATTTCTTCAAATTCTTTTTGTATTTCTTCTTGCTCTTTTTTGAGTTGATCAGAATCTTGGTTTTTGTCTAAAGTTTTCTTTGCTAATTCGTCTTGTTTTTTTGCTAATTTTTCTAGTTTGTCAGCATTCTTTTCAAGCTTTTGTTCCAGCTCCATTTGTTTAAATAACTCTAGTGTTCTGTCGAGCTCCTTCTCCACATCTTCGTCGTCTTGCTGCATTTCATCGATTAAGTTCTTCAACTCTTCTTTATCGATGTCTTCCATCTTTTCATTTAACTCGTTCATCATGTCTTTCATTTCTTGATCCATGATGTTTTCAAACAGTTCTTGAATTTGCTTTTGCTTGTTTAATAAGTCTTGGTTTTTATTATTTATTCGATCGTCTTTTTCTTGAGATTGAGCTTGTTGTTGTTCTATTTGCTGAATTTGATTTTTAAGTTCTTCTTGTTTTTTTACTATTTCTTTAGCCTTGTTTTTTTGTTCCCAGCTAAGCTCTTTTTCTTTGAGAAGTTGTTTTTTTAGCTCTTCTAGCTCTGCTTGAATTTCTGCAGCAAGCTTTTGAGTCTGCTCCATCTTTTGTTTTAGACTCTCGTTTTCAGAGTTTATTTCTTGCTCTAACTCATCTTTAGTCGGAGCTAGATATTGTTTCTTGCTTGACCTGCTAGACTTATTACCATTTATTTGGTCGTTGTCCCAAACTTCAAAATAATATTCTAAACCTTGGCCTGGTTTTATCCCTAAGGAATCAAAGTCTATTATGTGTGAAAATAATTGAGAAGTTTTCTTTCTATTTATACTTAATGGTATTGGCGTCCATTGGCTTTTTGCGTCGAAAGAGCGGAAATTAAAAGTGAGTTTTTGTAATCCGTAATCGTCGTCTATTTGGCCTCTCACAAATCGAATATTATTATTTGTGCTATCTATATATTCTTCTATTTGTATGCTAGGGTATTTATCTTTTATAACATTCAGACGATATATTAAGCTGTCACCATTAGTAAAGCTATTTTCTGCTATAATAATATAGTCTTGCGATTGCCTTACTCTTTTACTAAACAAAAAAGTATTCTTTTCTTTTTTCTCAGCTTTAATTTTAGCTTCTTTTTCGAAGCCCATAAATAATTTACTAGCATTTTCGGTAACGACTTCCCATTTGATAACACTCCCTTCAGGAACGAATAAATTCCCTTTGTTTTGAAATGATTCGGACTTTTTATTTAAGTAATTTGGATAATCTATACTAGTGTTTATTTTTGAAATAATTGGCTTAGGCAATACTTCAATAGAATAAGTGCCAGAATAAAAATTGCTGGCTTTAAACCTAAAGTTAACAGACGTTTGAAGATTTTTTAGCTCGAATTTAAAGCTGCCTATTTTTTTTGAACTCATAAAATAGGAGTTACTATTGTATTCAATTTCTACTTCACTAGCTATTTCGTCTCCAATTAATTTAAGGTCTATTTTAAAGTTTTCTCCTTCAACAGCTGATAGATTTGTGTTTTGAATTTCAAATGAGAAAGGAGCTTGCTCTATAAACTCTTTATTGTATGAAATGATTCTCTCGGAACCGCCTACTATAACATCTTTATTTCCACTAATAATTAAGCATATAATAATTATAATTGGTAATGCTGCGTACTTTATATACTTTAGGTTTTGACGATAATCTACTGCATTAGCAAAGCGCAATGACTTAAGTTCGTTTGATTTCTGCTCAATGCTTGCTTCAATTAATTCGTTCTCACTTTGGCTTATTTCTTGAAGTTGTAATATGTTAAGTAGCTTGTCCTGAACATCAGAGAAGTAAAGTCCAATAATTCGTGCGGCCTCTTTATGGCTAAGTGATTTCCCTATTCTGGATAGGCCTAATAACGGAATGACAATCAAGCTATAAAAAACAATTCCATTTATCAATACAAAAAGCCAAAATAGAACAGTTCTCACCGAGCTTTCGAAACGAATAAAGAATTCTAAAAAAGAAAATAATATAAAGAAAACGGTAAAGCTTGCTATAAAAAAAAGACCCCCTTTTATCAATAAATTTTGATAATATTTACTGATAAACGCCTCTAACTTTTCAATTAATGAATTTCTCTCTTTCACTATACAAAGGTATGATTTTAGTTCTAATTGAACACTTTGTCATATTTGATTAAAATGTATCTTTGGCTCCACAAAAATAGACATCTATGGATAAGGTAAGAGTTCGATTTGCACCTAGCCCGACAGGGCCATTGCACATGGGAGGTGTTCGTACGGCATTATATAATTATTTATTTGCCAAGAAACACGGAGGAGATTTCATTCTTCGAATAGAAGATACGGATCAAAACAGATATGTGCCAGGAGCAGAACAATATATTGTTGAGTCTTTAGATTGGTGTAAGATTATAGTTGATGAAGGAATAGGTAAAGCTGGAGATTTAGGCCCTTACAGACAATCGGACAGAAAGCATATGTATAAAGAATATTCCGATCTGTTATTAGAAAGCGGCAATGCTTACATCGCTTTTGATACTACAGAAGAACTTGACCAGATGCGTGAAAGAATGAAAAACGCAGGGGTTCCTTCTCCTCAATACAACGCTATTACCAGAACTTCGATGCAGAACTCTTTGTCTTTATCTGAAGACGAAGTACAAGCTAGACTTGATAAAAACGAACCTTATGTTGTTCGTGTTAAAATGCCTAGAAACGAAGAAGTAAAATTTAAAGATATTATTAGAGGATGGGTTGTGGTAAACACAAACAATCTAGACGATAAGGTTATTTTTAAATCGGACGGCATGCCTACATATCACCTTGCAAATGTGGTAGACGATTATTTAATGAAAATATCTCATGTTATTAGAGGTGAAGAGTGGTTGCCATCGGCACCATTACACATATTATTATATCGATTTTTTGATTGGAAAGCTCCAGAATTTGCTCATTTACCCCTTATTTTAAAGCCCGATGGTAATGGTAAGCTAAGCAAAAGAGACGGAGATCGTTTAGGCTTTCCAGTGTTTCCTATAGAGTGGAAAAACCCAGAAACAGGAGATGTTTCTAAAGGATATCGTGAAGAAGGATATTTTAAAGAAGCATTTACTAATATGTTAGCCTTTTTGGGCTGGAACCCTGGCACTACTCAAGAGATTTTTTCTATGGACGAACTGATAGAATCGTTTAGTTTAGAAAGAGTCGGCAAGGCAGGTGCTAAATTTGATTTCGACAAAACAAAATGGTTTAACCAGCAGTACTTGAGGGCTAAAGACGGACAAGAATTATCCGATTTGGTTTCTCCCTTATTCCAAGAAAAAGTGAGTGATGCTGATTTAGCTGTTATTTGTGAGTTAATGAAAGAAAGAGCCACTTTTGCTAAAGATATTTTTAACGAAAGCACCTTCTTTTTTGAAGCTCCATTAGAGTACGATGAAAAAACGCTTCGTAAGAAATGGAAAGAATCAACCCCAGATATTCTAAATCAATTAATAGAGATACTAGATTCTATTTCTAGTTTTGACCCTTTAACTATAGAAACTACATTTAAAAGTTTTTTAGAAGAGAAAGAGCTAGGATTTGGTGCTGTTTTGCCAAACTTTAGATTAGCAATTACTGGCCTAGGAATGGGTCCTTCTATGTTTCACATTTGTTCTATACTAGGCAAAGAAGAGGTTATTAAAAGGTTGCGATTAGCAATTGAAAGAAACGCATAAATGGGAATAATTTCTGTAAAAGGTATAAGACTTTATAGCCACCATGGTTGTTTGCCCCAAGAAACGCTTATTGGCTCTGATTACATTGTTGATGTAGACATTGAGACAGACTTGCTGGCTAGCGCTTTATCCGATGATTTGTCTAAAACAATAGACTATGTGGTGGTTAATCAAGTGGTGCAAGAAGAGATGGATGTGCCATCTAAGCTATTAGAAACGGTTGCTCTTAGAATTATTAATCGCCTTACAACTCTTCATTCTGAAATAGAGTATTTAGCGCTAAGTATTTCTAAATTAAACCCTCCAATAAATGGGGATGTAGAGCGCGTTACCATTAAAGAGATTTATAAAAAGCTTGTATAACTCAACAAAAAAGTATTAAATTCGCCATCCTTTAATGGTCTCGTGGCCGAGTGGCTAGGCAGTGGTCTGCAAAACCATCTACAGCGGTTCGAATCCGCTCGAGACCTCCAAAAAGACCTGTTTTTTAACGAAAACAGGTCTTTTTTTTTCAATGAGACAGATTTAATAGGTTGATTTTCAGTTGATTGATTTCCAGTTTTTTCTCTGCATTTTTCTTTTCTTATTCACACTTGAATTGTGAGTGATTATTTCTTATCTTTGGTTTCCAACCTTAACCTTTCAAATGTTTACAAGATTTTTTGTACTTATTGTTTTGATTTCACATGGCTTTACGGCCTTGGCTCAGACGTATATGTCTTCTTCTGCATCTAGTAATAACGACCCTAATTCTGAAGTGATTGCAAGAGTTAATTTCGGCTCCTTGCCATTTGGATCTGAAGACATTAATAACCCTTCTTTAAACGGATTGCTAAACGCCACATGCACGGGCTATAGTGATTTTACCACAGGCAATAACTCTAACTTGGATGGGAACCTAACTAATACACAGTTTTCTACAGGAGTAGTAAAAAGTCAAACTTATTTTTTGCAGGTAGTTGGAGATTTCTGCTCCAGTAATTTTTCCAATATCGGCACCCCTAATAGGGCAATAAAAGTTTTTGTTGATTTTAATGACGACGGAGACTTCACTGATGCTGGAGAACAAGTTTATGTTTCTAGTGATACGGACGGTTACCAACAAGTAGATAACCCTGTTTTTAATACAAGTTTCGACATTCCTTTAACTGCGGTAGTAGGAGAGTTAAGAATGCGTATTGTTTATAGAAGAGTAGGAACGTCTACTTTTGTTTGGGGCATACCAAACCTTGGATCAACAGGAACTTATCCTAGAGGAGAAACTGAAGACTATACCTTAGTTGTAACAGGATACATTGATCAAATTACACCTACTAGCGTGGCTTGTGATGGATCTGTTGACGGACAGCTGGCAATTACACCAAATGTAGCCGCTCCTGTTGGGGTAGAGTTTTCAATTAACGGACTTGTTGGCCCTTGGACTTCCGATTTAAATTATACTAATTTACCAGCTGGTGTTTACGATGTTTGGGCCAGAGATGCTGCTTTAGCGCCACAATATGTTTACGAGCAGTATCAGGTAACAATAGACGCTCCAACACCAGTTACGTTTAACGGCTTAGTAACTTCTAATTTTAATGGACAAGATATTTCTTGTGCAGCAGCAGCTGACGGAGAACTAACAATAACAGCATTTGGGGGAGACCCTACTTCTTTTACTTATCAATATACCGATCAATTAACCGGAACCACGAATGTTTCTGCAACAAACGTTATACAAAACCTAGGTGCTGATATTTATGACATTGTAGTAATTGACGCATTGGGCTGTGAGTCTGCTTCTTTATCCTATCAACTTGAAGCTCCATCACCAATATTCATTTCTAATGTAGAAGTTACATCTGATTACAATGGTTTTGAGATAAGCTGTTTTAACGCCTGTGATGCTGAGCTTACTATTACTGCTAGTGGAGGTTCTGCTCCATATAATTATTCCGTTAACGGATTTAGCAATGGCAACAACAACGTATTTTCTTCTGTCTGCTCAGGAAATGCTTCCGTATCGATTATGGATGTCAATAACTGTGTGTTAATTACTAATTTTCCGGTTGCCGAGCCTACTTTAGTTCAGATAACTAATGTGTCGATTACATCCGATTATAATGGGAATGATGTTAGCTGTTTTAATGCTTCAGATGCTAGTATCTCTATTGACGCTAGCGGAGGCGCTTCTAATTATACTTACAGCATAAATGGCGGATTAACTTTTCCTTACGCCATTAATACTATTAATTCTTTGTCAGCAGGAGTTTATTCTGTAGTTGCTCAGGATGCAAACGGATGTCAGTCAGCTGCTTTCAACCTTAATATATCACAGCCTTTAGCTCTTGATTTTGATCCTATTATTAATACCATCCCTATAAGTTGTAACGGATTAATTGATGGACAAATTAGCGTACAGGCAAATGGAGGAACGCCTAATTATTCTTATTCTATAGATAATGGCTCTACTTTTCAAAGTTCTGGTGTTTTTAACGGACTTTTCTCTACTAATTACTCAGTAGTTGTTCAAGACCAAAATAACTGTACCCAAACTACTAATTACAATCTTGCTCAACCTCAAGTCGTAAGCTTTAACGCTTCGGTTGTTTCAGACTACCTTGGATATAACGTTAGCTGTTTTGAATCGAACGATGCAACCATTTCTGTTGTTGCTCAAGGAGGTTCGGGCAACTATATGTTAGAAATAAATTCTAGCGGTTTATTTGATCCTATTCCTTTAGATAACCAAATAGATAATTTTTCAGCAGGAAGCTATTCTATGGTAGTCTCGGATCAGAATAACTGTTTGTCTGGAACTCAAAATATTAGCGTTACAGAGCCTAATCAATTGCAAATAGTAGATGTTGTAGAAACATCTTCGATAAGCTGTTTTGCCAGTTCTGATGGAGAGCTTACAATTAGCGCTCAAGGGGGTGCAGGAAGCTATTCTTATTTCGTTGCTTCTCTTTATGCTAGCACCAATCAAAATCCTTACTCAGTAAATAATCTTTCTGCAAACACATTTGACATTACCGTTGTTGATCAAAACGGTTGTGTTTCTGACCCTGTAAACCAGCTGCTAGATCAGCCGTCCATATTGCAGTCAAATCTTTCTACCACCAATTTAGGATGTAGTGGACAAGATATAGGAGGTGCTTCTATTTCGGTAAGCGGAGGAACGCCTTCTTATTCTATAGTATGGTCTAATAACGAAACATCTAACTCCATTACTAACTTAGTAGCGGGAGCTTATTCGGTTAATATTTCCGATGATAACGATTGCGAGCTAGATTTAGTCTTTCAAATTACAGAGCCTCAACTTCAAAGCACTACTACAGAAATTATATGTTACGGACAGAATCAGGGACAAATTTCGGTGACTCTTCAGAATGCAAATCCTGCTTCTGTGTATCAATTTTTGTGGGACGACCCTAATGCCCAAACTACTATTAATGCAACAAATTTAGGAGCAGGCGTGTACACTTTAACTGCCACAGACCAGTTTGGCTGTGAATTAATATTAACAGAGTTTATCGATCAGCCAGATAGCATGAACGTATTTGTTGATCATACTGCTATTTGTGCAGATAGTCCGATTGCCAAAGCGACGGTATTTGCTTCTGGAGGACTTAGCCCATACAACTATTTATGGAGTACGGCAGAGGTGAGCCAACAAATTGAAATATCCATAGCAAATAGTTACTCGGTAATAGTAACGGATGACAAAAACTGTCAACAACAAGTAGACTTTAATATTGACCCTTTAAGTTTAATGGATATTAGCTTTGTTACCACAAACCCTTCTTGTAGAGACAATGTAGATGGTCAAATTTCTGCTGATGTAATAGGCGGATACGCTCCTTATCAATTCTCATGGTCTAATAACTCTGAAGAACAAGATCTTTTAAGAGTTGGTGAAGGAACATATTCTTTAAACGTAACTGATGACAATGGTTGCATTACTACTTTTACAACGACCATTTTCGGAGAAAGCCAAAGTTGTTTGTATGTATATTCTGCTTTTTCTCCTAACGGAGATCAAAACAACGATTATTGGCATATAGACAATATAGAGCTTTATCCGGACGCATTAGTAGAAGTGTTTAATCGATGGGGCGACAGAGTATATTCCAATAAGAGGTACACTAACTCTTGGGATACCGCTTGGAACGGAACCTTTAACAATAACATACTACCATCGGCTACATATTATTATGTAATAACCTTACATAATGATGAAGAGCCATATGTTGGTACAGTAACCATAGTTAGATAATGAAAAAAATCATTTGCATATTTATATTGATTTTACCGCTTTTATCAAGCGGTCAGCAACTTCCGTTGTATAGTCAGTATATGTTAAATGATTTTGCCATTAACCCAGCTCTTGCCGGTTCTAAGTCCTATTCTCCTCTTCGATTAAATGTAAGAAATCAGTGGGCAGGACTGGGTGCTTCTGCTCCCCTAACAAACACCTTAAGTTTTCATGCCCCCCTTCGCGATGGCCAATTTGGATTAGGAGGAACTGTGTTTCAAGAAAAAACTGGGCCTTATAGTCAGTTCGGATTAATGTTTTCTTATGCTTACCATATAAAACTAAGTAACTCTAACTCTACTAGACTATCTTTAGGGGCGTCTGCAATGCTTACTCAACATAGCCTAAACCAAGACGAATTAGAGTTTAAAAACCCTGATCCTGGCTTCGAGTCTGGTGTTGTTTCTAGTTTAGCTCCAGACGCTTCTTTCGGAGCAATGCTTCAAAGCCCTAGTTATTATATAGGTGGAGCTATTCATCAACTTTTCGAAACTACTTTTAGAGAAGCATCATCCAATATTTTTGGTGATAACGATCAGGTTAGGCACTATATACTTAATGGAGGGTTTAAATACTTCATTAGTAACGATGTTTTTTTAGAGCCATCTTTTTTCATTAAAACAATAGAGGGAGGCCCTGTTCAGCTAGATGTTAACGCACGCTTGGTTCTTGATAAGTTCTGGACTGGTGTTTCATTGCGAACTAGCAAATCAGTAGTTGCTCTTGTAGGGTTGGAAATAGGAAAGCTACAGTTTGGCTACGGCTTTGACCTAACCTTATCATCGATTGGGAGTTATACTTCAGGTTCTCACGAAATCTCTTTAGGCTTCAATATTCCTCAAATGAGAAATAGAAGACACACGTATTATTGGTAAGCCTTTCTTTTTTAAATTACATTTGTTTTCATAAATCAATCTCCCATTTCTCTTGAAATCAGTAGACTATATAATAGTTGGCCAAGGCTTAGCTGGCACTTTATTAGCTCACGACCTTATAGAACAAGGCCACACGCTTGTTGTTATAGATAAGGATATGAAAGCTAGTGCCTCTAAGGTGGCAGCTGGCTTATTTAACCCTGTTAGTATGAAAAGATGCATTCCTACCTGGAATGCATCTGTTTTTTTGCCTTTTGCTATTGAGCGTTACCAACAATTAGAAAAAAAGTTAGACACATCCTTTTTAAACTTAACCCCTGTGCTAAAGGTTTTTTCTAACGATGAGGTTAGCAAACAATGGAAAGTACAGTATAGTAATACTGATATAAACCAATATATCACCACCTTTAATAAAGAAGAGAAATTCTCTTATTTAAAAGACAGCAGCGGAACAGCTCAGATTGATCCGGCCGGAAACCTCGAGGTAAATAAGTTTCTTTCCAGCTCCAGAGAGTATTTTGAAAGTATAGATAGCTACATTAATGAGGTGTTCGACTACAAAGAGTTGAATCCCGAAACGGCTACTTATAAAGATATAGTTGGCCAACGAGTAATTTTTTGCGAGGGCTTTAGGGTGCTCCAAAATCCTTTTTTCGATTTCTTACCTATACGGCCTACTAAAGGAGAGGTTATGAAAATCAGAATTCCTTCTCTAGAAAAGTTAGACTATATATTAAGTGCTGGTATATATGTCTTGCCTTTGGGTAGCTATGAGTATATAGTAGGGGCTACTTATAACCATAAAGATATGGATGACGTCGTTAGTGAGAGTGGCTTATCCTTTCTAATTGAGGGGCTAAACAAGATTTTAGAGGCAGATTATGAGCTTATTGACACCAATGCGGGGGTCAGACCAACGGTTAAAGACCGAAAACCACTGCTCGGCTTGCACCCTTTGTTGCCTAAATTAGGCGTTTTTAACGGCCTTGGAACAAGGGGTGTGTTGATAGGACCTGGGCTTTCGGCCCAGTTTTGCACTAATTTAACAACAAATGCTAACAATAGTTTAGTGGCTGATAATGAGAGGGTTAGCAGGTTTTTTTGTTGATTTTTAGCTTAAATATTACCCCCTTTTTCAACACTTTCTTGTTAAGAATAACGAATTGATATTTTTTGGTAGTTTCCATAAAAAATTGCAACTTGCGGCCGTTATTAACCAATTTTAACTAATTTATTATGAAAAAGAATTTGCATTTTGTTCTAGCCTTGACGTTAGGACTAGCAACAACAGTTTCTGCACAAGATTGGTCTGTTGACTCTAGAACAAGAGTTAATTCGATCGAAGTAGGTACAGAGTCACAGACGTACAACGAAAATTTAACTCGTGTAGGAGTTGGTTTTGGTACTGATGCTGTAGGAGTTCACTTATCTACAGATTACACAACTATTTTAGGTTCTTCAGATGGCATGTCTGCTTTTGAATTTACACCTTCTATCCACGAAGCGTACGTTCATTCTAATGTAATGGGATACGGTTCGATCAAAGCTGGTCGTATGGCTTTAAACTTTGGTAGCGGTCGTATCATTGGTTCAAATGACTTTAACTTAGGTGGAAACACTTGGGATGGAGCATTAATTGGAATCAACAACAACTTTGCTGATCTTCACTTAGGTTACGCTGGTAATTCTTATGAAGACACAGAGGCACCTTCTTACGAACTTTCAAGAACTCAATTGTTTGTGAATGTTGCTAAAGATTTTGACGCATTAAGCTTCAACTTTATCTACACTATGGACACTGAGGTTGAAACAGGATACGAGGATTTTGAATTAACTAACATGGGTCTTGACGCATCTTATGCTATGGATAACGGTAT
>JABAYQ010000073.1 GCA_018608925.1 Cryomorphaceae bacterium
TTGCAAATGTATTAAATTTTTGTTTAAAAACTATTTTTTGCATAAAAAGAATTTCATCTTATTACTTTTTTCGAAAAGCTTGGGTAATTTCTCTTTTTCCAGGAGGACCTGGAATAGCCCTAACTTCAAATCCAATGGAAGACAAATCTCTTTTAAATTGACCATTAGCACAGTAAGTAACTAGTAAACCCCCATCGTTTAAAGCATCATATATTTTTTTAAAAATCTCGGGCTTCCACAATTCTGGCTGAACCCTAGGGCCGAAGGCATCATAATAAACAAGATCGTATTTTTTATTAAAAGAAATATCTTGAATGGTTATATTCCATTTAGTAAAATGAAATTTTTCGCTAATCTTTATCTGCTTGTCCCAGTCGCAAGTATGAAGTTTTTCGAAAATCGGCTGTAAATCAAGCTTATCTAAATTGGATAAATAATTTAACTGATTTGCTGTTTCAACACTAATTGGCTCACTTTCGATACTGTCAAACTCTATTTTAGAGTAATTATTAGAATGGCAATAAGTAAGAAAAGTGTTAAGACCAGTACCAAAACCCATTTCAAGTATAGATACGTTAGTGCTTAGTATTTGCTTTAAACCAGACTCTATATAAACATGAATGGCCTCGGTAACCGCCCCTTGCTTTGAGTGATATTGCTCATTTAAAAACCTAGACTTGAGCGAGTTACTTCCATCTTTAGTAATTATTATTTGATCGTCTATACTATCCATAAAGTAATAAGATATAATTTATTAAATTTGCACCCTCTTTCAAATGACAATTTTATGACAAAAAAGAACATCATCGATAAAAAATCGCTAAGCTTTTTAGAAAAGTATATTAACAACCCATCTCCAACAGGATTTGAGAGCGAAGGACAAAAATTATGGTTGGAATATATTAAGCCATACATTGACGATTACTTTGTTGACACATACGGAACAGTAGTTGGAGTAATTAATCCTGAAGCAGAATACAAAGTAGTAATTGAAGCTCATGCCGATGAAATCTCATGGTTTGTACACTACATTACTAAAGATGGATTTATTTACCTAAGAAGAAATGGAGGTTCTGACCATCAAATTGCTCCTTCTAAAAGGGTAAATATACATACTGACAAAGGAAATGTAGAAGCTGTTTTCGGATGGCCTGCAATTCATACTAGACATGGAAAAAAAGTCCTCAAATTGACAATATTTTTCTTGACTGTGGATGTAACACAAAAGAAGAAGTTGAAGAACTAGGCGTTCATGTAGGGTGCGTAGTTACTTATCAAGATAAATTTACCGTTCTTAACAATAAATATTATGTAGGACGAGCGTTAGACAATCGAATCGGTGGTTTTATGATAGCCGAGGTTGCTAAACTTTTAAAAGAAAACAACATAAAATTACCTTTCGGACTATATATAACCAACTCGGTTCAAGAAGAAGTTGGCTTAAGAGGCGCACAAATGATAACCGAATCTATTAAGCCAAATGTGGCTATAGTAACAGACGTTTGTCATGACACTCAAACCCCAATGCTAAACAAGATTAAGCAAGGTGATCTTTCTTCTGGAAAAGGACCTGTACTAACATACGGACCTGCTGTTCAAAACAATCTTTTAAAATTGTTAATTGAAAGTGCTGACAGCAACAACGTACCATTTCAAAGAGCTGCTGCTTCTAGAGCTACTGGAACAGATACAGATGCCTTTGCATACTCTACAGGTGGTGTTGCATCAGCGTTAATTTCACTTCCTTTAAGGTACATGCATACAACAGTAGAAAGCGTACATAAAGATGATGTAGAAAATGTGATTAGACTTATCTATCATTCTCTTCTCAATATTGAAAACAATCACGACTTTAGATACCTTAAATAGCATCTAACCAAACTCATTCCAAATGAAAATAACTAAAATACATACTTCGAAACTTGAAAATGTAGATTTTAACAATTTGCAATTCGGAAGAGTTTTTAGTGATCACATGGTCGTTTGCACCTACACTTCTGGAAAGTGGAGCGAGCCAGAGATTAAAGAGTACCAACCCTTTAGCCTCAACCCAGCTACACACGTATTTCACTATGGTCAAGCTATTTTTGAAGGAATGAAAGCATACAATAGTAAAGAAGATAAAACATTACTATTCAGACCTTTAGAGAATATTAGAAGATTAAACAAATCGGCTAAAAGGTTGTGCATGCCCGAAATAGACGAATCTATTTTTCTGGATAGCCTAACAAAGCTGATAGAGATTGATAAAAAATGGATTCCAAAAAAGGAAAACCAATCTTTATACATTCGTCCTTTTATGATTGCAACAAGTGAGTTCATTAGAGCAACTCCTGCAGACGAATTCACATTTTGCATCATCACTTCTCCATCAGACAAATATTATGCTGGAGAATCAAATTTAAAAATTGAAGAAAAATATTCAAGATCAGCACCAGGTGGTGTTGGCTTTGCTAAAGCAGCAGGAAATTATGCTGCTGCATTTGGACCTACCAAAGAAGCTCAAAACAAAGGCTATACTCAAGTAGTTTGGACAGATGCTAGCGAACATCAATACATCGAAGAATCTGGAACAATGAACATAATGTTTTTAATTAATAACACTATTGTTACACCAGAGTTAAGCGATAGTATTTTAGGTGGAATAACAAGAGATAGCATCTTGGAAATAGCAAAATCAAAAGGAATAAAAGTAGAAGAAAGAAAAATTTCCATCAGCGAAATAGTGGAAGCTTACGACAACAATAATATTTCTGAAGCTTTTGGAGTAGGGACTGCCGTTACGGTAAACCCTATAGATTCTATTACTTTTCGCGATAAGAAAATGGATTTCCGATATACATCAGACTCTATTTCGCTACAGCTAAAATCGGACTTACTAAATATTCAGTACGGAATAAGCAAGGACGAAAACAACTGGACACTTACCCTTTAAATATCATTTTATAGTGATAAATCCCGGCTTCTTCGAATTGAGAACCCTGAGACACAAATCCTAATTTTTGATAAAAGTTTAAAGCATTTACTTGAGAATTAAGGTAAATGCTTTTTTCTTGGGAAGAGATATTCTTCAAAACAGCACTAACAAGCTGTGCCCCATAACCCAAACCCCTAAACTCTTTTAAAATAGCAAAGCGTTCTAATTTAATTCCGAACTCAGTAAACCTCCATCTAGCTGTACCTACTGCAACATCGTTTGAGAACAATAAATAATGGCTTGCCGTTTTATCAAAAACATCCATTTCCAAAACAGGATCAACTCCTTGCTCTTTAACAAAAACTTGACACCTGATTTGTTGAGCAATTTTAAAGTTCTCGTCAGTAAATAAAATTTTACTTATCAATATTTCCGACATGCTTTTCTATTATCGCTTTAAGGTTTGGCTTAAAATAATTCTCCCCCTTCAACACTTTTCCGTCTTCTCTAAAAATAGGCTTACCATTAGAATCAAGCTTCGACATATTGCTCCTCTGAATTTCATTGAATATCTCTTCAATAACATCCTGCATCCCGTGTTTTAAGACCGAGCCACACCATATGTAAAGCATATCACCCAATGC
>JABAYQ010000088.1:0-11839 GCA_018608925.1 Cryomorphaceae bacterium
GGCGTCCCCACTCCTGCGAATGCTTTATTTTTTATTTCCTTTCCATTAATTCTTGAGTATCAAGAAAGTTCTTTAATGGCGAACTGTATTAACAATTTATATTTTCTAATAATTACTACAATTATCATGAGTTTACTCATGGTTGCCGATATAAAATTGTTTTCTTTTAAAATTAAAAGTTTGGCTTGGAAAGAAAATAAAGTTCAATATATATTTATTTTAATAACGGGCTTATTATTATGGCTATTCCATTTTGTAGCTATCCCAATTATTATACTTTTGTATCCAGTTATATCACTTATAAAAAAACAAGATGAAATTCAAAGCTGAAATAGATGTAATGCCTTTAAAAGCACTACTTGATCCTCAAGGAAAAGCAGTTAGTTCTAGTATGTCCAACGTTGGATTATCGCAAATATCCAATGTTCGTATTGGCAAACATATGACACTTGAAATAGAGGCGTCTAATATGGATGATGCTAAAGGATTAGTGGATAAAGCGTGTAAGGATATGCTTTGCAATCAGATAATGGAAGAATACCATTTTACTGTTACTGCATTTTAAGACCTTAATTCAAAGTTTTTACCAAGGTATACTTTTCGAACTTGCTCGTCTTCTGCAAGCTCTTTAGCTGTGCCAGATTTCAAGATCTTACCTTCGTAAAGCAAATAAGCTCTTTCTGTAATAGATAGGGTTTCATGAACATTGTGATCTGTAATAAGAATTCCAATGTTCTTTTTCTTAAGGGTAGAAACAATTTGCTGAATATCTTCTACTGCAATAGGGTCTACCCCTGCAAATGGCTCATCGAGTAAAATAAATTTCGGATCTGTTGCTAAACATCGTGCAATTTCCGTCCTTCTTCTTTCTCCTCCTGACAGCAAATCTCCTTTGGTTTTTCTGATAAGATTAAGTCCAAACTCACTTATCAACTCTTCTAACTTTAGACTTTGTTCTTCCATACTCAAAGAGGTCATTTCTAAGACTGCACTAATATTATCCTCAACAGAAAGTTTTCTGAAAACAGAAGCTTCTTGAGCTAAGTAACCAACACCCATCTGAGCTCTTTTGTACATAGGCAGACTTGTGATTTCAATATCATTAAGTAGCACAGTTCCATTGTCTGGCTTCACAAGACCAACCATCATATAAAAAGTAGTAGTCTTTCCTGCTCCATTGGGGCCTAGAAGTCCAACTATTTCCCCTTGATTGACTTGAACAGAAACATTATCGACAACATTTCTGCCGCTATAATTTTTAATGATATTTTTTGCTTCCAACTTCATAATCCTATTTATCAAATTTTGCGGAAATCTTAATACTAATTTCATAAAGTAACATCAAAGGGAATGTTACTAATATTTGACTCATGATGTCTGGCGGAGTGATAATAGCAGCCAACAAAAGCAAACAAACTAAAGCATGTTTTCTATATTTTCTTAAAAAGGTAGGTGTAATCAATCCAAATTTACTTAAAAAATAAACTAATACAGGCAATTGAAAAATGAGTCCGTTTGCTAAGCATACTGATGTAACTATTGAAATAAATGAGTTTAAACTTATTTGATTAGCAACCTGTGTGCTTATCTGATAATTTCCTAAAAACTGAACCGATAATGGAGAGACGAAATAATATCCGAATAAAATACCTAAAATAAAAAGCAAAGAAACATAAAAGACAATTCCTCTTGAGTACTTTCTTTCTCCATCACTAAGTGCAGGGCCAATAAATCTCCATATTTCCCAAATTATATACGGAAAGGATATAACAAAACCAGCAACTATAGAAGAAACAATATGAGTGCTAAACTGACCCGGCATAGTAAAGTTATTCAATTCGAAAAGAGTTTCCATAATGCAAAAAGCATCTCCTAAACCTAAAGAATTAGACAACCAACAAAACCAAGTATAAGTAACAAAACCAGGATCTTTAGACGCAAATATTATAGTATCAAAAAGAATAGCCGGGTTTAAAAAAGCCATAATAGCAAACAAAAAAATAGCTGCCGCACTTCTAATAAGGTGCCACCTTAATATTTCTAAATGATCTAAAAAAGATTGTTCCTTTCCTATTTTCTCCATTACAATATTCCTTCTTTTAACATATCATGAATATGAACAATTCCGACGTATGTTTTACCATCTAACACTACTATTTGAGAAATAGTATTTTTTTCCATCAATTTGAGTCCATCAATTGCTAGAGCATCTTTATGAATTGTTTTTGGCATTTTATTCATAACATCTTTAGCACCCAAACTATTTATATCTAATTTTTTTTCAATTATTCGTCTTATATCTCCATCAGTAATTATTCCAACAATTTCTTGGTCAGACATTACCACTGATGCGCCTAATCTTTTACGAGAAATTTCAACAATAACATCGTACATAGAATCGTCAATATCAACTCTTGGCATATGATCAGAATTACAAAGATCGCTCATCTTAAGATAAAGCCTTTTACCTAAAGATCCACCGGGATGAAAACGAGCAAAATCTTTATCACTAAAATTTCTTGATTGCAATAAACAAACAGCAAGAGCATCGCCCAAAACTAATTGAGCGGTAGTGCTAGTGGTTGGAGCTAAATTATTTGGACAGGCTTCTTTTTCAACAAAGGAGTTTAAAAACCAATCGGAATGACTAACTAGGTAAGAATCTTTGTTTCCACACAAAGCAATAATTTTATTACCCATTGATTTAATTAATGGAACAATTGCTTTAATTTCTGATGTATTACCGCTTTTTGACAAACATAATACTACATCATTTTCTTGAATGTTACCTAAATCACCATGAGAAGCATCTCCAGCATGCATAAAAACAGATGGCTGACCAGTAGAATTGAAAGTAGAAACAATTTTTTGAGAAATATTTGCACTTTTGCCGATACCTGTAACAATTATTCTTCCACTACTATTTAAAATTTCACTTACTATCTCAGTAAAGTCTTCATTAACAAGATTCTCCAAGGCAAGAATGGACTGACCTTCGTTAATTATAGTAGCTTTTGCTGATTCTAAAATTTGTTTAGTTGTTCTCAAAAATAATTTTACTTTTTAGTGGTACAAAGCTATAAATTTATTGTAGCTTTATTAATACTTTGGTACTTAAACAAAAGTATCACTTTTACTTTACAATACTTAATGAACAAAGAAACAATATCTTTAAAACAAGAGCTTAACAGCTATTTTGGTTTCAAAGAATTCAAAGGGCAACAAGAAGCAATTATTCAAAACACTCTTGACGGAAAGGATTCATTTGTAGTTATGCCTACAGGGGGAGGAAAGTCTATGTGCTATCAACTACCCGCTTTAATGATGGATGGATGCGCAATAGTAATTTCCCCACTAATCGCCTTAATGAAAAATCAGGTGGACGCAATTAGAGGATTTAATGAAAGTGACAGCATAGCTCACGTACTAAACTCATCATTGTCTAAAAGAGATGTTTTAAAAGTAAAAGAAGATGTGAATTCTGGTAAGACCAAGCTACTTTATCTAGCACCAGAATCCTTAACTAAGGAAGAAAATATTGAATTCTTAAGTAACAGAACAATATCTTTTTACGCCATAGATGAAGCCCACTGTATTTCGGAATGGGGGCATGATTTCAGACCAGAATACAGAAACATCAGAAGGATTGTAGAAAATATTGGTAGGGCACCTATAATAGCACTTACAGCTACTGCAACTACTAAAGTAAGGGAAGATATTCAGAAAAATTTAGGCATTAGCGATTGCCCTGTATACCTGGACTCTTTTAACAGAACTAATTTATACTATGACATTAGACCAAAAATTAATGTCGAAAAAGAAATAATCAAGTACATAAAACAAAATACTGGTAAATCAGGAATTGTTTATTGTTTGAGTAGAAAAAAAGTGGAAGACATTGCAGAAACCTTACAGGTAAATGGAATAAATGCCCTCCCTTATCACGCTGGCCTAGAAGCCAAAACAAGAATAAAACATCAAGATGCTTTTCTAATGGAAGAAGCAGATGTAATTGTGGCTACTATTGCATTCGGAATGGGTATTGACAAGCCAGATATTCGTTTTGTTATTCACCATGACATTCCTAAAAGTTTAGAAAGTTATTATCAAGAAACAGGAAGAGCTGGTAGAGATGGTGGAGAAGGAAATTGCGTAACTTTTTACAGCTATAAAGATATTGAGAAGCTCGAAAAGTTCTTGCAAGGAAAGCCAGTTGCAGAACAAGAAATAGGAAGACAATTAATTTTAGAAACTATTTCGTTTGCAGAAACCTCAATGTGTAGAAGAAAATATATTCTTCATTACTTTGGAGAATATTTCGATAATAAGGATTGCAATGAAATGTGTGATAACTGCAAGTTTCCAAAACCTAATTTTGAAGGTAAAAAATACGTTAAGCAAGTAATTGACACAATTAAGCTTTTTAACGAAAAATTAAAGGCTAAAGAAATTGTAAAAATCATAGTTGGAGAAAGCAATACTTTCACAAAACAACACAAAGCCGAAACCCTTGATATTTTTGGCATAGGTAAAGATAAAAGCAAACAATTCTGGCATGCTATTATTCGTCAAGCTCTAGTAAAAGGATTAATTTATAAAGAAATTGAAACTTACGGCATACTTAAAGTAAGTGAAAAAGGATACGAATTTTTTGAAAATCAATACGACATCCTACTTACAGAAGACCATGATTACGATGCTATTAACGCTAAAAATGCTAGCCTGAGCAATCAAAAAGGATCTGCAGCCGATAAAGTTTTATTCGAAATCTTGAAATCAACAAGAAAGAGCCATGCGAAAGAAATAAACCTTCCTCCTACTATTATTTTCTCGGAAGCTTCTTTAATAGATATGGCTAATCAATATCCAATAAATATTGAGGAGCTTAGCCAAATACATGGTGTTGGCGCAGGAAAAGCAAAGAAATACGGTGAGCCTTATATTTACGAGATCAAAGAACATGTTGAAGCTAACGACATAGAGAGGCCAAACGATATGGTTGTTAAAACAATCGTTAAGCAATCTAGCAACAAGGTTTTCATCATCCAAAGCATTGACAGAAAACTCTCCATTGAAGATATTGCGTCCGCTAAAGGATTAAAAGTAGACGAATTACTTAGTCAAATAGAAACTATTGTGATTTCTGGAACTAAAGTAAACCTCAACTACTATATTAATGAAATTCTTGACGAATATCAGCAAGAAGAATTAGACGAATTTTATAGAAATTCAGAAGAAGCTACCTTTGATGAAGCAAGAAATGAGTTCGATGAAGACGAATACAATGAAGAAGAATTAAGACTGTATCGTATTAAGTTTATTTCTGACGTAGCAAACTAATTGTTAAAGCAGCCATAAGCTCTACACTGGTAAGAAAAGATTTTTCTTGCACGTCAAAATTTGAGTTGTGTAATTTTCTTTGAGGCTCTCCTTCAAAACCCACTCCAATTCTGTAAAAACAAGCAGGCACATGATGAGAATAGAAAGCAAAGTCTTCTGCCGTCATTCTTTTAGGTATATCAATAACAGAGTCTGCTCCTAAAATCAGCTTTGCCTCTTTCTTACAAAAAGCAGTAAGCACATTATCGTTTTTCAAAAAAGGATACCCAATTTTTATTTCAAGATTGCAACTTGCTCCATGCTTTTCGGCGATAGTATCACAAATTGTTCTCATTTCTCGATGCGCTTCTTTTCTCCACTTTTCATCCATAGCCCTAAATGTCCCTTTTAGCTTTACTGTTTCTGGAACTATATTACCTAATGTTCCTCCTTCAATCGCTCCTAGAGACATAATAGTATCGGAAATAGGATCAAACTTATCGTACAATGCAGAAATAATTTGGGCTGCAATCTTTAGAGGATTAATGTTATTTTGAGGAATAGCTGCATGGCCTCCTACCCCATTTACTGTTAAATAAAGCTCGTCTGCTGAAGCCATAAATAAACCTTCTCTTATTCCAACAGTTCCTGACAACAACTCTGGAGAAACATGCTGACCTAATATTAAATCTACATCCGGATTCTTTAAAACTCCCTCATTAATCATTAGAGAAGCTCCTCCAGGCAAGGTTTCCTCTCCAGGCTGAAAAATAAGTTTTACTGTGCCCGACCAATCCTTTTTTGTTTCATTTAGAATTTTAGCCACACCTAATAAAGAAGCCGTATGAAAGTCATGACCACAAGCGTGCATAACACCTTTATTTATAGAGCGATAATCCACAGTGTTTGTTTCTTGAATAGGAAGTGCATCGATATCAGCACGAAGCGCAATGCATTTACCTGCAGAATTAGAACCCTCAATAATAGCAACAATACCAGTTTTAACATAACCAGCTCTAAAGTCTATTCCGTATTCGCTTAACTTTTGTTGAATAAATTCAGATGTCTGAAATTCTTCGAAAGAAAGTTCTGGATTCATATGTAAATGCCTCCTAACATCAACCACCTCATTGTGGTATAATGCAGACAAATCCTTTATTTTTTTAAATACCATCATTTACCAAAAACTAGTTTCACACCTCCAACCAACATTATAAGACCGAAGATTTTTTTAAGCATTTTAGCATCTAGATTTACTGCCCATTTTGAACTAAAGTATCCGCCCAAGATAAAAGCAGCGGCTACAATCATAGCATATTTCCATTCTACATATCCAGCTTTGTGATAGTTCCAAGCTGCAAGAACACCAATTGGTGGAAGCATGATTGCTAAACTGGTTCCTTGTGCAACATGCTGGCTCAAGCCCATCAACACCAATAAAGGAATAATAATTAAACCTCCACCAACGCCAACAAAACCACTTAACAAACCAGCACAAATTCCTATAAGCACTAGCATTACAATTGTTGATACTTCCATTTTATTTGAATATTAAACAAAAATAGACAATTCCATCTTATCTTTGTAAGATGATAGAAATACAAAGCTTCACATTTAACGGATTTCAAGAAAACACTTACGTTTTATTTGATCAAACAAAAGAGTGCATCATTATTGACCCAGGATGTTATGAAAAATCAGAACAGCAAACCTTAGTCGATTTTATTGAATATAATCAACTAAAACCTGTTAAGCTTATAAACACCCACTGTCATATTGATCATGTTTTAGGAAATAAATTCGTTGCTGAAAAATGGAATCTCCCTTTATACATGCACGAAAAAGATTTGCCAACATTAAAAAGTGTGTCAGATTATTGTAAAGTCTATGGGTTTCATAACTATGACCCTAGTCCCGAACCAAGCGCATTTCTAAACCACGAAGACGAACTTACTTTTGGTCAGAGCAGTTTAGATATTTGTTTTACACCAGGGCACGCTCCAGGACACATTGTTCTTCATAGCCCATCTCAAAAATTTGTAATTGGAGGAGACGTATTATTCTACACAAGTATTGGCCGCACAGACTTGCCGGGCGGAGACCACGACACTCTTATTAATAGCATAAAAGAAAATTTGTTAGTAATGGATGATGACACAGTTGTTTATTGTGGCCATGGTCAGCCAACAAAAATAGGTTTTGAAAAAATAAATAATCCTTTTTTAAAATAAACTATTGACTCTGAGCTTCTCGCTTATCATAATCTAGAACTAAAAGATAATAAGAGAAAACTCCTAAGCCGTACAAAACAGCTGTGATATAGAAAATGTAAGCATATGGCAAATCCATCGACTTAAGGTATCTAAATATCTGAGAACTAAAGTACCAACTACCACTCCAAATAGCAGCAGTTACTGCACTAAGAATTTCTTGGTTTTGTTTACCGACATAATTCATCGTTAACTCTGAAGTCATTGGGGCTGCCATATTCATTAAAGGAGTCCTAACCCAGAAACAGAATATCGCTAATGGCAATGCCCACCAATGGTCTGCATAAAATTCTGTAGTTGCCAAGGCTATTAAAGCTAAAACCGCAAAAGACTGAGTAAGTGTTATCCCTTTTTTAAATCCTAACTTATTTTTTACCTTCGGAACGAGTAAGGCCATAATAGCGACTAGAACACTAGCAACAGTTCCAACCAATGCAAATTGGGCCGAATCCAAACCATAAATATGAAAAAAGAATAAATTGATAAAGGGAATAGTTAAACCTGCTCCAACCGCAATTATAAAAGTGGGTATAAGCGCTTTTAATAAAAGATTCCAATTATACGATTTAAGCTGAATCCCTTTTTTCTCTGACTCTACAATAACGTTATCTATTTTCAAACGCATTAAAAAATAGAGTCCGACATAACTAATCAAAGCAAATAGAATAAGCATTTTTCCTTCGTCAATATCTTTAACAGTTTGACTGAGGGTATATATTAAAATGCCACTTAAAATAGTTCCAAAACTATGGGTAGCATAATTTAATGAAATGGCATGAGATCGGTTTTCAACAGAAGTATTTCGCATCACAAATGGCAAGCTACTTACCTGAAAACTAGTAAAAACTACTCCCCATAAGACGAACAAAAAAGGCAACAATGAAAACAACTGAAGCTTAATCGATAATATCATTATAATTGCGACAGTAGGCACACCAATACTTCCAATTAAAAAGAAAGGCTTTAGTTTTTTGCCTTTTATAAAAAAGCCAAGTGGAAAGGCCAAAACCATGACTGCCAAGAAACGATAGGAAATAAAATTTGCAATTTCGGGATCAGAAAATCCGTTTTTAACAAGATAAATATTAAGAATAAGAAAAAAAGCTGATCCAACTAATTGAATAAAAAACTCCGCTTTAATCATTAGTAAAACGTGAGCTTCAATACTAGCGTACTGTTTTAAAATCTTTTTCAATCTATTAAATCCAACATCATATTTTCTACCTCAGAAGAATCCCACTTTTTATCAATATCAGGAACTTCCATAATTTTCTCCATCAACTTTTCTTGCTTTAATCCTATTTGCCAAGCTTGAGAATAACGAATATTACTAAAGGAAACCATGGAGTATAAAGGTAGCCATTTTTTGGGATGCTTCTTTGAAAAGTGAAGTTCAATTTTTTTCTGAAGCAAGAAATTGCTATCGGCAGTCTTGTCACGCATTACAATAAAGTTATGCATAGACAGGTCTTGCAAACCGTCACCATCTGGTTTTCTTATCTCAGAATATTCATTAAAACAAGAGAGCCAGTCGTCGCCATGTTTAGCCATCAATTGATCTAACACATAGCAACCTTCAAAACCAGCATTCATACCCTGACCATAAAAAGGAACCGTTGCATGAGCTGCGTCTCCAATTAAAAGAACCTTATCAGAAACTGTCCAAGGATCACATCTCATTATACTTAAAGAGGATGTTTTATTAGTCTTATAATCTTGTAAGATGTCTGGTATTAAGTCAAGAGTATCTGGAAATACTTCTTTGAAGAAATTTAAAATTTGATCATCCGTTTTTAGATTATTAAACGAATACTCTCCATCATAAGGAAAAAACAAAGTACATGTAAAAGAACCATCCAGATTAGGCAACGCTATTAACATGAAATTGCCTCTTGGCCAAATATGAAGTGCATTTTTTTCGAGCTTATAACTTCCATCTTCATTAGCAGGAATAGTCAATTCTTTATACCCATGTTCTATGAAGTTTTGAGAATATTGAAACCTATCCTGACGCATCATTTTAGAACGAATAGCGGAATAAGCACCATCGGCACCAATTATTCGATCAGACTCTACTTTAACTTCCTCTCCATCCTTATTTTCGAAAAATGCAGTTGCAGTTTGAAGATCAACATCCAGACACTTATGATCAAATTTAATAGTTACATTTTCTTGCTGATCAGCTAGATTAAGTAATAATAAATTTAATCCCCCTCTAGAAACAGAATAAATTGCTTCCCCATCTTGTCCATATTGTTGATCGGTTAATATTCCATCCACACCATGCATTACTCTTTTATACATTGGGATAGCCATCTTTTCGACTTCTTTGTCTACTCCAATTGCTTTTAGGGCGGTCCATCCTCTAACAGAAAGGGCTAAGTTAATAGATCTTCCAGCTAACATTTTAGCATTACGCATATCAGACCTTCTTTCGAAAACCTCTACCTCGTGACCTCTCTTTGCTAAATAGATTGCTTCTAGGGAACCAACTAAACCAGCACCTGCTATTGTTATTTTATTACTCATCTTTTTAAATAGTTTTCTATGATTTGACCTAAGCTGTAAACATCGGCAAAAGAATTATATAAAGGTATTGCTGCTAATCGGATTACGTTTGGCTCTCTCCAATCAGCAATCACTCCGTTTGCAGTTAAAAAGTCAAACATCTCTTTTCCTTGGCCGTGAGCCAAAACAGATAATTGACATCCTCTTGATCCTTCCTCTTTAGGTGTAATTACTTCTAAGTTACAATTGGAATATCTACTAGAAATGTCGTTAAAAACGAATTCCATAAAAGAGGTTAATTTTTTACTTTTTTCAACCAGTTTATCCATTCCTACTTCATCGAAAATATCCATACTTGCCTTACAACTAGCCATTATTAAAACTGGAGCATTACTCAACTGCCATCCTTGGGCTCCTTGCATTGCAACAAATTCTTTTTCCATTAAAAATCTTCTTGATTCGTCATGACCCCACCATCCTGCAAATCTTGGCATACTATCATCTGAACCATGCTTAGAGTGAACAAAAATACCTGAAACACTACCTGGGCCAGAATTTAAATACTTGTAAGAACACCAGCATGCAAAATCAACATTCCAATCGTGCAAATCAAGTTTAACGTTTCCAACACCATGTGCTAAATCAAAACCAGCAAGAGCTCCAACAGAGTGAGCTTTTTTGGTAATTCCCTTAAGATCAAAAACCTGTCCTGAGTAGTAATTTACTCCACCCCAAAATACTAAAGCTAACTCATCCCCAACTTCTTCTATTTTAGCTAAAATATCTTCTTTTCTAATCAAATGTTCTCCCTCTCTAGGCCCAACCTCTACTATGGTTTGATCGGGTTCCAGTCCGTGAAACTTAACCTGACTTTCTAGCATATATTGATCAGATGGAAATGCTTTGGCTTCACAAATAATTTTAAACCTTTTGGCTGTAGGACGATAGAAAGAAACCATCATTAAATGCAAATTGACGCTAAGACCATTCATAGCAACAACCTCATCTTCATTAGCCCCTACTAAGCGAGCAAATGGCCCTGATAAAATTTTATGATAAGACACCCACGGATTCTTAGCATGAAAATGACCTTCAACCCCAAACTTAGCCCAGTCATCTAATTCTTGCTGAACATAACTTTGTGCTGATTTAGGCTGAAGACCTAAGGAGTTACCCGTAAAATAATAAACTTCTTTATCGTTAGATTCAGGAATGTGAAATCGACCTCTGTAATCAGACAAAGTGTCTTTACTATCTAAGTCTGCAGCGTGTTCTATAGTGTTCTTCATTGATCGTAAAAATGAGTACCAAAGATACAAAAGCTAACGAGTACATAATCTATTATGGAATCAAAAAATAGGACAGCAAAAGTAAGAGCGATAATCCCTCTACGAAAAAGGAAAAATAAAAATCTTTATTAGTTGTTTTCGAGTATTTAACAAGAAAGAAAGCAATGGTGCAAGTTAGAGCGTGAGACAAAAGAAAACGAGAACTTAATTCTAAAAAATAGAATTGATAAACCACAAAAGCAAAGCTTAAAAAAAGACAGAAAAATGCAATTTTTTTAGCACCCTCAACTCCAAAAACCATAGGTATGGTTTTGATTTCGTTTTTATCATATTTTAAATCTCTAATATCAAAGGGAATTGTAATCGCCAGAACAAACAAAAACCGATCTAGCAAAAGCGGAATTAGGTTAAAAGAAAGGGTGGTATTGCTTTCTGTAACCACAAGTATTGTAG
>JABAYQ010000088.1:11849-17290 GCA_018608925.1 Cryomorphaceae bacterium
CATTAGACGTGTACGTTCAGACAATAGCAATCAAAAATATTTTCAAAAAAGGAACTTCTCTCAAAGAAATCTTAGAAAATGACTTCAAAGGATATAAAAAAGAAATAAGAAACAATGGAATTAAAAAGTACAAGCTAATAGGTTTCAGACTAAAAATCAAAGCAAAACAAATCACAATTGAAATTAAGCAAATAATGAGACTCA
The DNA here is from genome assembly GCA_018608925.1 of Cryomorphaceae bacterium. Classification (GTDB taxonomy): domain Bacteria; phylum Bacteroidota; class Bacteroidia; order Flavobacteriales; family UBA7312; genus JABAYQ01. The sequence goes on from JABAYQ010000088.1 coordinate 12,054, forward strand.
ATTTAAAGTTTAATTTATTCCAATTTAAGTTGTTAGACGAGTACTCTTTGTAGCTAATTCGAATTATTCGCTGAAAATGATAGGTAAATAAAGTGCTAAAAAGTATAAAACAAAAAAAATATTCGCCCACATTTACATCCAAAATAAGTGCAGTTCTTATAGCAAGTGCTAGCACACACAGGGAGACAAAAAGATTGGAATACAATAAAAACGAAATTGTTTTTTTCAATATACTCATTGTTATCAAAAATATAAAAAAGGATGCCTGATATTAACGTCTCATTATTTATTTTTGTACCCTAATAATATTACGATATGAATTCATTTGCAGAAAGACATATTGGTCCTAGACCAAAAGACGTTAATTTAATGTTAGAAAAGATAGGTGTTGCTAGCTTGGAAGAGCTTGTTAGCCAAACTATTCCTCATAAAATACGTTTAGCTTCACCCATGAATCTTGCAGAAGCTCTTAATGAGTCCGAACTTCTTGATCACATGAAGAGTTTAGGAAGGAAAAATAAAAATTATCGATCTTATATCGGGATGGGTTATTACAATACTATTTTACCTGGTGTTATTCAAAGAAATATTTTAGAAAATCCGGGATGGTATACTGCATACACGCCTTATCAGGCCGAAATTGCTCAAGGAAGATTAGAAGCTCTTCTTAACTACCAGACAATGGTTACTGACCTTACTGGCATGGAAATTACAAATGCTTCTTTATTAGACGAAGGTACTGCTGCTGCTGAAGCAATGATCATGCTTTACAATACAAGATCAAGAGCTAAAAAGAAATCTGATGCAAATGTCTTTTTAGTTTCAAGCGATTGTTTTCCTCAAACGATTGACGTACTTAAAACAAGATCTAACCCTATCGGAATAGAGCTTAAAATAATTGATGCTAACGACTTTGATTTACAAGAAAATGTGTTCGGAATGTTACTTCAATACCCTAGTAAATTCGGACAAATAAATAATTACTCTTCCTTAGCAAAAGAAGCTAATGACAAAGAAATAGGCGTTGCTGTTGCTGCTGATTTACTAAGCCTAGCTTTATTAACCCCTCCTGGTGAGTGGGGAGCTGATGTTGTAGTAGGAACAACACAAAGATTCGGTATTCCTTTAGGATATGGAGGTCCACATGCTGCTTATTTTTCTACTAAAGAAAAATACAAAAGAAATCTTCCGGGACGTATCATTGGTGTAACCGTAGATGTTAACGGTAAAAGAGCTTTAAGAATGGCTCTTCAGACAAGGGAACAACACATCAAAAGAGAAAAAGCTACATCTAATATTTGTACTGCTCAAGTTTTGCTAGCAGTTATGGCAGGAATGTACGCTGTGTATCATGGTCCTGATAGACTTAAATATATCGCTTCCCAGATACACTTTAATACTAATGCATTAAGTGATGGACTAGAATCGTTAGGTTTTAAACAATTAAACACCAACTTCTTTGACACTATCTTAATAAATGTAGGAGATGCTTCTATGGATACAATTAGAGTTTTTGCAGAAGATGCTAAAATGAACTTTAATTATATCGACGACAAACACTTATCTATTTCTACTGACGAAAAAGACAATTTTAATAATATCCAGGATATTATTTCTGTCTTTTCCAAAAGTGTAAATAAAGTAGAAAATATTGAGCTAGCTAAACCACAAAATCAAATAACAATTGACAGTTCTATATTAAGATCATCTACTTTTATGGATCATCCTGTTTTTAATGCTTATCACAGCGAAACAGAAATGATGCGATACATCAAAAGGTTAGAAAATAAAGATTTAGCATTAAATCATTCTATGATTCCATTAGGGTCTTGTACAATGAAGTTAAACGCTGCATCTCAGCTGTTTCCTTTAAGCTGGGTAGAATTTAGCAACATTCATCCTTTTTCTCCTGTAAATCAAGCTAGAGGGTATCAAATAATGTTTCACGAATTAGAGGAAGCTCTATGTGAAATTACTGGATTTGACGGCATGTCTTTACAACCTAACTCTGGCGCACAAGGAGAATATGCTGGACTAATGGTAATTAGAGCTTACCATTTATCTAGAGGTGATAAGCATCGTAATATTTGTTTAATACCTGCTTCAGCTCACGGAACAAACCCAGCCTCGGCAATAATGGCAGGCATGAAAGTAGTAGTTACAAAATGTGATGAACAAGGAAACATTGATTTTGAAGACTTAAAAGAAAAAGCAGAATTACATAGTGAAAACCTTGCTGCCTTAATGATTACATACCCTTCTACACATGGTGTTTTTGAAGAGGCAGTTATGGATATAACAAAACTTATTCACGATCATGGTGGGCAAGTATATATGGATGGTGCTAACATGAATGCTCAAGTCGGACTTACTAGTCCTGGTTTAATTGGCGCAGATGTTTGTCACCTTAACCTACACAAAACTTTTGCGATCCCACATGGTGGTGGTGGCCCTGGAATGGGTCCAATCGGAGTGGTAGAACATCTTAAGCCATTCTTACCATCTAACCCATTAATTAGTACTGGCGGAGATCAAGCAATTTCTTCTATATCAGCAGCTCCATGGGGGTCATCCTTAGTTCTATGTATTTCTTATGCATACATTAAAATGCTTGGCGAAAAAGGGTTAACTGATTCTACTAGACTAGCTATTCTAAACGCTAACTATATAAAAGAAGAGTTAACTAACGACTTCAATATATTGTATACCAATATAAAGGGAAGAGTTGCTCACGAAATGATTCTTGACTGCCGACCGTTCAAAGAATTAGGAATTGAAGTTACTGATATAGCCAAGCGTTTAATGGATTATGGCTATCACGCTCCAACTGTATCTTTTCCTGTGGCAGGAACCATGATGGTAGAGCCCACTGAAAGTGAAAGTATAGAAGAACTAGATAGATTTATTTCAGCAATGAAATCAATCCGTAAGGAGATTAATGATATTGCTGAAGGAAACTTAGACTACGATAATAACCCAGTTAAAAACTCTCCACATACGCTCGATATTATTTCTAGCGATGACTGGAACAAACCATACACTAGGAAACAAGCAGCTTTTCCACTAGACTACGTTAGCAGCAATAAATTTTGGCCTACAGTATCAAGAGTAGATGATGCTTATGGAGACAGAAACTTAGTTTGTTCTTGCGATCCTATCGAGAATTACATGTAATTGTGGTAATTATTGACTATATTTAGGATATAAATACTAAAATTTTTATATTCGTTCCCGATTAACTTAACCTTTAACAATCAATATGATGAGAAATCTATATTCTTTATTGTGTGCAATCCTTATAACAGGGAGCCTTTTCGCTCAGGGAGTTGCAACTAACAACTTCAAACCTGCTCAAAAAAATATTAATGACGCTAAGTTAGCAAAGTCAAATGTTACTAATAACATTACACTTAGACAATTTGTTGACTGTGCTTCTGAAGGAGCTTTTTACTGTGAAGACTTCGAAACGGTAACTGCTCCGGCTATTCCAGATGGAATGGCAACAATCTCTACAGAAGATAATTATTACGTTCCTGCTCCAGGTGCTGGTAGTGTTACTCCTGGTGCTGGTGTCTCAGTTTCTGGCTTCTATACTGGAAATGGTGACGATGCTAATGTTGGTGGATTTTATCCTACTGGTGAACACACTCAATTTGCAATGACAAATGATGATGCATGCTTACCTGCTAACTCAGCTCCAAACGCAGACAACAACTGTGACTTATCTCTTGAGAGATTAATCCTTCCAACTTTAGACTTTACAGGTCAAGAAGGTATGTGGATTCTTTTCGAATATTACCATGATGGTAACTATGGAGGTGGAGACGCTAATGTAGAACTAAGCCTTGACGGTGGTACTACATGGATGGAAATTAATGACGAGCCATTAGCTACAGCGGAAGCTTGGCAAACTGCTGCATTCGACTTAAGTGCTTACGAAGATTCTACAAGTGTTACAATACGTATCACATGGTCTGATGATACTTCATGGGCCTCAGGTTTTGCAGTAGATGATATCGTTGTAAACCCATTACCAGATTACGCAATGAATATGATTGACAAACAACATGTTTTTCCAAGTCAATATTTCGGAGCAACTTCATATAATGACGTTCCTCTAACTCAAGCATCTGCGACAGCTTATAACTTCATGGGATACTTGAAAAACTTAGGTCTTAACGCATTAGATAGTGCAAGATTGCATGCAAGTATTACAAGTGAAGGATTCACTTCTGAATCATTTGGTATTAATACAGTATCCCTTGCCCAAGACACATTTTACTGTAACGATGTATTTACTGCAACAGCATTAGGTACTTACACTGCAGATATATATGGTGGAAGTGAAAACGACATTGCTACAGAATCAGAAAGCGTTTCTTTCAATGTAACGGAATTTGATTACTCAAGAGACCTTGCAGGTACTGACAACGGCTATACTGGTGGTTCATTTATTAACGACCAAGGTTCGGAGCAAAGAGGAAATGTATTTGATATATATGCTGATGCTGATTTACATGCTATTAAAGTAAGAATTCACCCAGCTACAAGTCCAAACTGTAGAGCTAAAGCAGTATTAAATTCTGTAGACATTACTACAGGTGATGTATCGTTCTTAACGGAAACTTCTTTGAAAAACGTTGGAGCATACACTGATGACTGGACAAACTTTGTATTTGACAGCCCAATTCCATTAGCTGCAGGGGAAGTTGTTCTTGCAACAATTTTAGCGGAATTTGATGGTGTAGACACATTGGTACTTGCTACTAATGGCCAGACTGCTCAAGGAGAAACTTTACTACAAGACATTGATGGAACTCAAACGGGTGGTGCTGCAGGTGACTGGTACTACACAACTGCTGCAGTAATGGTTAGATTAAACTTCGACCCTAATGCTGTAGGTATGGTTTCTGTAAACGAATTTGAAAAAGGAAACTATAATATCTATCCTAACCCAAACAATGGAACATTTAACCTTTCAATTAACAATATTGAGAGCAGTGATCTTATTGTAAACATTCAAAATGTGTTAGGACAATCTGTTTATTCTGAAGCATTAAACAATGTAAGTCAGTTAAACAAACAAATCAACTTATCGAATTTAGATAGCGGTATTTATACTGTAACTATATCGAACACTAACGGATTATCATCAAGCGAGAAAATAATTATTCAATAATTATTTCTTAACCTTAACAACCAAAAAAGCAGGCCTAACGGTCTGCTTTTTTTTTTGC